>NZ_JBAMDI010000169.1:0-20039 GCF_036961695.1 Pseudomonas sp. CGJS7
CGCGAGAGTCGGTTGCCGCTGAGTTCGCGTTCGAAACAGCGCTTGGCCGACGGCAGCAGCCGCGCGGCGGCGGCGCGCACGGCCGGATGCTGCGGAGCGATGGCCTGGGCGGCGCGCAGTTTGTCGTAGGCGCTGTCGCCGGGCGGGGTCAGCAGATCGCCGCGCTGTTCGGCCGCGGCCGCTTCGGCCAGCAGGCGTTGCAGCGATTGCCGCGATTTGCCCGGCGCGTCCTGATCCAGACGCTTGTGCGATTCGCGCGCCCGGTCCAGGTGCACCCGGGCGCTGGCGACCGAGGGCGCGTCGATCGCGATCTCGCGCGCCTGGGCCAGTTCGGCCTCGGCCTGATCGAACTGGAAATCCGCGGCCAGGCGCTGGCTGCGCGCGGCGTGGGCGTCGGCGACGGCGATCAGGCCGTTGCGCGCGGCTTCGTCGTCGGGGTGCACGGCAAGCAGGTCGCGGTAGCCGGCCAGGGCCTGCTCCAGGCGTTGGCGGCGCAGCGCCTGATCGGCGTCGCGGCGGCGGCGCTCATAGTGGCTTTCCAATACGGTCAGGCTGTCGGGCAAGTCGGCATGGCCCGGATCGGCGGCCTGGGCGCGCTGCACGCCTTGCGCGCCGCGCACCAGTTCGCCGTTCTGCAAGGCTTGCCGCGCTTGCTGCAGCAGTTCGGCCAGGGTGTCGTCGCGGCCTTCCAGGGCGTCGTTGCGCTGCGGCTGCAGTTCGAGCACGCGCTGATACAAGGGCAGCGCCGCGTCGGGCGTGCCGTCCAGGCGGCCTTGTTCGCGCGCGGCGGCAGCGGCGGCGACCAGCCGGTCCAGGCCGGCACGCGAGGCCTCGCGTTCGCGCAGGCGCGCGGCCAAGGCTTCGACCTGATCGCGCGGGGTGGCCAGTTCGCGGGCCAGTTCCAGACGGCTGCGGGCGAAATCGAAATGGCCGCCGTCGATGGCCTGGCGGGCTTGCTTGAGCGCCATCTGGCCGGTGCGGGCCAGGCCGTCGCGGGCGTCGCCGCGGTCGGGATCCAGCGCCAGCGCGGCTTGATACAACTCGCGCGCGCCGCTGCCATCGGCCGAGGTCAGCCGGCCCTCGGCCAGCGCCTGCGCGGCCTGCACCCGCAGGGTCTGCAGGCGGGTATCGGGCCATAGCCATTCCGACAGAGGCTGGCGCCAGACGATCAGCGCCGCCAACACCGCCAGCGCGACCACGGCCAACGCCGCCTGCAACCAGCGTCGGCGCTGCTCGGGCGTGGCCGCCTTGAATGTGCTGGAAATCCGCCGCGACAGAGCGGGCGGGACGTCGTCGAATTCCAGGCCGCTCCAATCGCCCGCGCTGGGTTCGATGCGCGCCGCGCCGCCGGCATGCGCGGCGTTGGTTTCGGGCGAGGACGGCGGGCGCGATTTCACCGCGACAGGATAGCGCTACGCGGATGACGAACGCGCTTGCGTCGGCGGCTTATTTCGCTTCGGTCCGCGCGGCCGCCCGAACCGGCCGCGCCGCGCTCAGCTGCGCTGCGCGTACGCCACGCCCGGCAGCGAGGACAGTTTGCCGAGCAGGCTCGACAACTGCCCGTAGTCGCCGACCCGCAGCCGCAGGCGCAAACGCACCTGCGCGCCGTTGCGTTCGACATCGCTGCGGATGCTGAGCACGTGCGCGTTGCCCTGGGCGATCACGTTGGTGACCTCCTTGAGCAGCCACTTGCGGTCCAGCGCCAGCACTTCGATATCGACCTCGTAGCCCGAGCCCTTGCGCCCCCACTCCACCGGCAGCACCCGCTGCGGCTGGGCCGCGGCCAGACGCTCGAACGCGCCGCAGCCGGGCCGGTGCACGCTGACCCCGCGGCCGCGGGTGAGGTAGCCGACGATCGGCTCGCCCGGCAGCGGCTGGCAGCAACGCGCCAGTTGCACCAGCAGGTTGCCGACGCCCTCGACGGTGAAGTCGGTGGACTTGCCGGGCACTTTGCGCGGGGTCGGCGCGATGGTGGTGGTCGACGCCGGCGCGGCCGCCGGCGGCGCCGCCAGCGCGCGCTCGTGTTCGAGCAAGGCGCGGCCGATCTGATGCGGGCCCAGGTCGCCCAGCGCCACCTGCACGTACAGATCGCCGTCGTTGGCCAGATTGAAGCGCTCGCGCGCCGGCGCCAGTTCCGCGCCGAGCAGGCCGAGCCGGCGCAGTTCCTTGTCCAGCAGTTCGCGCCCGGCGGTTTCGTTGCGCGAGCGGTCGAGCTTGTGGAACCAGTTGCGGACCTTTTCGCGCGATCGGTTGCTGGCCAGGAAGCCGTTGGCGACCACCAGCCAATCGCGGCGCGGCTCGCCGGTCTTGGCGGTCAGGATCTCGACCCGGTCGCCGCTGCGCAGCTTGTGATCCAGCGGCACGATCCGCCCGTCGATCTTGGCGCCGCGGCAGCGATGGCCGACTTCGGTGTGCACGTGATAGGCGAAATCCAGCGGCGTGGCGCCGGTCGGCAGATCGATCACCTCGCCCTTGGGGGTGAGCACGTAGACCCGGTCTTCGACCAGTTCGGTGTCCAGCTCGCTGGCCAGCGCGGCTTCGTCGCCACCCTTGGCGTCGAGCAGGCGCCGCATCCAGGCGATCTTGCGGTCGAACGCGGCATCGGCGCTGTGGCTGCCGACTTCCTTGTATTTCCAGTGCGCGGCCACGCCGAGCTCGGCCTGGCGGTGCATATCGTGGGTGCGGATCTGCACTTCCAGGGTCTTGCCTTCCGGCCCGACCACGGCGGTGTGCAGCGAGCGGTAATCGTTGCGCTTGGGCCGGGCGATGTAATCGTCGAACTCGCTCGGGATCGGCGTCCAGGTGGCGTGGACCACGCCGAGCGCGGCGTAGCACGCGCCCAGGTCGTCGACCAGCACCCGCACCGCGCGCAAGTCGTACAACTCGCCGATCGGCACGTCCTTGCGCTGCATCTTCTTCCAGATGCTGTAGATGTGCTTGGGCCGGCCGGCGACCTCGGCGGCAACGCCCTGCGCGGCCATCGCCTCGCGCAGGGTGCGCTTGACCTGCTCGATGTAGCGTTCGCGATCGCCGCGTTTTTCGTCGAGCAGGCGGGCGATCTTCTGATAGGTCTGCGGTTCCAGATAACGGAACGCCAGATCCTCCAGTTCCCACTTGAGCTGCCAGATGCCCAGGCGGTTGGCCAGCGGCGCGTGGATGTCGCGGGTCAGCGCGGCCAGTTCGCGACGGGTGTCGGGCGCGAGTTTTTCCGCGTGGCGCATGCACGCGAGCTGCCGCGCCAGCAGGATCGGCACCACCCGCAGGTCGCGCACGATCGCCAGCAACAACCGGCGCAAGCCTTCGGTGCCCGAGCGCCGGCCTTGTTCGGCATGCAGCGCCCACACCTGGCCGGCGGCGCGCTGGCCGTCGAGCAGCGCGGCCAACACCGGGTATTCGCGCTCCAGGCTCGGCCCCAACGCCGCGGCCCAGCCGGGATGGGCGTGCAGGATCGCCGCGGCGACGGTGTCGCTGTCGGCGTCGAGCAAGGCCAGCGCGTCCAGGGTCGCGGCCACCACCGCCGGCGAATCCAGCGCGCCGGCCGCGGCCGCGGGTTGTTGCGCGGCGGCCAGCAAGCTCTTGCGCAGCGGCGCGGACAATGCCGCCGCCGCGGGCAGGGCCAGGACGTCGGACAGGGGCGAAAGCGGCTCGGCGGGGGAAACGTTCACTGCGTGGGGTCGATTCGGAGCGGGAGGATCGGTGGGAGCGGATGGCGCCAAGCGCGCGAACGAACCGGCGCGGACGGCCTGAGTGAACGGGGCCGGCGCGGCCGCGCGCGGCGCGCATCGAAGCCGGCGCGGCTAACGTCTACACTAGCGAGCAACCGCCCCGAGGAACAGCACGAATGTCCGCGATTTCCCTTTCCGCGTCGCCTCGCCTTCCCGCCGCCCTCGCGCTGGCGGTCTGCCTCGCCGCGTCGCTGGCCGCGCCGGCCGCGCTGGCGCAGCAGAAAATCGAACAGCAAATGAGCGCCGAGCAATTCAAGAACGCCGGCCTGAACAAACTCAGCGACGCCGAGCTGGTCAACCTGAACGCCTGGCTCAACCGCACGCTCGACGCCGAGACCAGCAAGGCCGTGGTCAAGGCGCAGGAAGAAACCAAGCACGAGAACCGCGGCTTCATGGCCAAGAGCCCTTCCAGGGAGCCGATCGTCGCGCGCCTGAGCGGCGACTTTACCGGTTTCGGCCGCGGCCGCACCTACGAGCTTGATAACGGTCAGCAATGGCGTCAGGACGACAACGCCGAACTGCCCGGCGTGGGCACGATGCAGTCGCCGCAGGTGCGGATCGCCCCGACCATCATCGGCAACTCGTGGTTCCTGTCGGTGGAGGGTTACAACACCCGCGCCAAGGTCAGTCGCGTCAAGTAAGCCTCACCGCTTCCGCCGGCGGCGCGCTCGCGCCGCGCGGCGCCAATCCGCCGTTCCGCATATTCCGTCCCGGAGTCCGTCATGCGTGTGTTGTCTTCATTGACCCTCGCCCCGCTGTTCGCGATCGCGCTGGCCGCGCCCGGCGCCTTCGCCGCCGAGCGGGCGTATGTACCGGTCGAACAGCGCTTCAACGCCGAACAGCTCAAGGCCACCGGCCTGGACACGCTGTCGGCGCAGCAACTGCAATTGTTGAACCAGTTGCTGTCGCAGGATCAGACCGCGGTGGTCACCGAAACGGTCAAGCAGGTGCGCTCGGAGCGCAAAGGCCTGGCCCGGGTCGAAGCCGAGCCGGTCAGCGGCATGCTCAAGGGCGAGTTCCGCGGCTGGAGCGCCGGCACCGTGCTGGAGTTGGAGAACGGCCAGCGCTGGCGGGTGATCGACGGCACCTTGTTCGTCGGCAAGCCGCGGCCGGCGCCGAAGGTCACCATCCGTCCGGGGATGATGGGCAGTTGGTATCTGGAAGCCGAAGGGCAGGTGCAGAAGGCCAAGGTTGCGCGGCTGGATTGATGGGTTGCGCTGCGGCGGGCGCCGCGAGCTAGCGAACGGAGGCGGCCTTGGGCCGCCTTCGTCGTTTCTGGGTTGGGGCGCGGGCGTTTTGTTGGTGAGGCAAGATCAAAATGGATTCCGGCTTTCGCCGGAATGACGGAAGTGGGGTGGCGCCGTCTACCTCACTGTCCCGTCATTGAGGACGGAAGCGGGAGTGGCGTCGTCCACCTCCTACCCCGTCATTCCGGCGAAAGCCGGAATCCATTTTGACCTTGCTCTCAACAACCCGAGCAACGCCGCGCGCCAGCGCCGTTAAGCCCGCAACCCCGCCAACCGCTGCGCCAGCTTCTTCGGCGACACCCCGCCGCGCACACCCAGTTCCTGCGCGAACAACGACACCCGCAGCTCCTCGATGTCCCAACGCAGCGCCTGCCAACCTTCGTCGCCATCCTCGCCGGCAGCGACCGCCGCATCGAAGGCATCGACGAACGGCTTAAGCTCCAGCATCCGCGCCTGATCGCGCACCGGATCGCGCAGCGCGCGTTCGCTGCGCACCGACAAGGCCTTCAAATAGCGCGGGTACTCGGCCAGCGCGTGAGTGGCGACATCGCGCAGAAACCCCGGCGGCGTCAGTCGCGCCAGTTGCGCGCGCATATCGTCGAGGTTACCGCTGGCCCAGCCCATCAACGGCGATTCCAGACGCGCCCGCACCTCGGCGACCGCGCTCAGAATCGCCTCGGCCTGGCGCAACCGCTCCATCGCCTCCGGGAACAGCTTGCGCGCGACCGCTTCGCGGCGCAGTTCGAACCCGGCCGGATCGCGCACCACCACCAGCTCGCTGTCTTCGCCGAGCAACGATTGCAGCGCGCCGTCGACCAGATCCTCGCGCAGCCGGTCGCTGTCGCGCGGACGGTCGTGCGAGCCGCGGTCCTGGGCGTCGCGGGTGGGCGAAGCGCGGTCCTTGCGCGGCGCGGCCGATTCGATCGCCGCGTACAGCAGCCCGGTCTTGGGCTGGATCGGCAACTGCTTGCGCGATTGCTTGAGCTTTTCCGTCATCGCGATCGCCAGCAACCGGCGCACGCCGCGCGGATGCGCGCGCACCGCGGCTTCGCGCTCGGCGTGCACGCGCAGCGACACCGTGTCGCCGTCGTCGTGCAAGGCCGGGAACGCCGGCACGCCGGCCGCGCCGGGCACCGACATCGGAATCGGCTGCTGCGGGAACGCGGTCAAACCGGTCTGGCCCAAGCCGTCGGCGGCGCGCGCGGCGAAGGCGCGCGCGGCGCGTTCGCCGAAGCGCGCGCGCAGTTCGTCCAGATCGCGCGACTCGGCCAGCACCGTCGGCTCGGCAGAGCGGCCGCCGCCGTCCTTGCCGCGCGGCAGGTCGAGCAAACGCAGGTTCATGCGCAAATGCGGCTCGATCGAGGCGGCATCGAAATCCAGCGCCGCGACCTCGACCCCGCCGAGCTTGCGCAGGAACCGCGCCAGCGCGCCGGTCAGATCGTCGGCCTCGGGCTTGGCATGGGCCTCGTGGAAGGCCTTGGCGAAATCCGGCGCGGGCACGAAATTGCGCCGCAGGATCTTGGGCAGCGATTTGATCAGCGCCGCCGCCTTGTCGGCGACGAACCCCGGCGCCAGCCACGACAACTGGGCCGGATCGAGCGCGTTGAGCAAATGCAGCGGCACCGCCAGGGTCATGCCGTCGTCGGCCGCGCCCGGTTCGAAGCGGTAACGCACCGCCAGCCGCGCATCGCCCAGTTGCAGATACGGCGGGAACCGCGCGGCCTCGGTTTCGCCGCCGACCATCAGATCGTCGACCGACCATTCCAGCGCGGCCTTCTCCGCCGCCGCCAATTTTCCGTACCACGCGTCCAGGGCCTGCGCGTTGTGCACCTGCGCCGGCAAGCGGTCCAGATACCACTGCGCCATCCATTCTTCGTCGACCACCAACCCGGCGCGGCGCTGTTTGGCTTCTTCCTCCAGCGCCTTGGCCAGAGTGGCCAGATTGCGCTGCAGAAAACCGGCGCGGGTGTTGATCTCGCCGGTGACCAAGGCGTCGCGGGCGAAGATGATGCGGCTTTCTTCCGGGTACAGCGCGCCGTAATGGATCGGCCGCTTCGGCGCCAGCACCAGACCGAACAGGCTGATCTGTTCGCTGCCGACCACCCGGCCTTGCGAGCGCGCCCAACGCGGATCGTGGTGGCGACGCGCAAGCAGGTGCGAGAGCTCCTGGATCGCCCAATCCGGCTCGATGCTGGCATTGGTCATCGACCACACCCGCTCGGTGTCGAGCAGGCTCGCCGACAACACCCACGGCGGCGGCTTCTTGGCCAGGGGCGAACCGGGGAACAGCTGGAACTTGCGTCCGCGCGGGCCGTCGAAGAAGCCCTTGTCGGCGCGGAAACCGATCTGGGTCGGCAAGCCGGCGATCAGCGCGCGGTGCAAGGTGGCGTAGCCGCCCGCATCCAGCGGCTCGGTCGAGGGCGCGCGCGAGGTCCAGCCCAGTTCGTCGCACAGCAGCTTCAACTGCCGATGCAGCTCGCGCCACTCGCGCATGCGCAGGAAGCCGAGAAAGTGTTTCTCGCACCAGCCGCGCAGCTTGGACTGGGTCAGCTCCTCGTGCGCGCTCTGATACGCGTCCCACAGCTTGAGGATGCCGACGAACTCCGAACGCGGATCGGCGAACAGCGCGTGCGCGGCGTCGGCGGTGCCGCGTTGGTCGGCCGGCCGCTCGCGCGGGTCCTGGATGCCCAGGAACGCGGCGATCGCGATCATTTCGCGCAGGCAGCCGTGTTGATTGGCCGCCACCAGCATCCGCGCCAGTTTCACGTCCACCGGCAGCCGCGCCATGGTCCGGCCGATCGCGGTGAGCTTGCGCTGCTCATCGACCGCACCGAGCTCAGCCAGTTGCTGCCAACCGTCGGCGACGGCGCGGTCGTCGGGCGGCTCCAGGAACGGGAAGTCTTCGATGATCCGGGCCGAGCCGTTCTGATCGGGCTCGGCGCCGCGTTTGCCCTTGGCCGAACCACGACCGTCGATCTGTCCCAGCCCCAACGAGAGCATGCGCAGGATCACCCCGGCCAGCGCAGCGCGGCGGATTTCCGGATCGGTGTAGCGCGCGCGCGACAGGAAATCGGCTTCGCTGTAGAGCCGATAGCAGGTGCCTTCGCTGATCCGTCCGCAACGGCCCTTGCGCTGGTCGGCGCTGGCCTGGCTGATCGGTTCGATATGCAGGCGGTCGAGCTTGCCGCGCGGGCTGTAGCGCTTGACCCGGGCCAGGCCGGGATCGACCACGTAACGGATGCGCGGCACCGTCAGCGAGGTTTCGGCGACGTTGGTGGTCAGCACGATCCGGCGCTTGGGGCCGGGGTTGAACACCCGGTCCTGATCGCGCACCGACAAGCGCGCGTACAGCGGCAGCACTTCGGTCTCGCGGTATTTGCGCCGCTCCAGCGCCTGATGGGCGTCGCGGATTTCGCGTTCGCCCGACAGGAAGATCAGCACGTCGCCGCGCGGATCCTCGCGGGTGATTTCGTCGCAGGCGGCGACGATGCCGTCGTTGACGCTGCGCGCCGCGCTAGAAGCGGCCGGACGGCGCGGTTGTTCGGCTCCCGACTCCGTCGCCTGCGACCCGCTTTCGTCCAGCGGCCGATAGCGCACCGACACCGGATAGCCGCGGCCTTCCACGCTGACCACTGGCGCGCCGCCGAAATGCGCGGCGAAGCGTTCGGTGTCGATGGTCGCCGAGGTCACGATGACCTTGAGGTCCGGGCGCTTGTTCAGCAATTGCTTCAGATAGCCGAGCAGGAAATCGATGTTGAGGCTGCGTTCGTGCGCTTCGTCGATCAGGATGGTGTCGTAGGCCGACAGCCAGCGGTCGGACTGGATCTCGGCCAGCAGGATGCCGTCGGTCATGAACTTGACCGCGGTGCGCTCGCCGACGTTGTCGTTGAAGCGGACCTGATAACCCACGGTCTCGCCGATCGGGCTGTTGAGTTCCTCGGCCACGCGCCGGGCGACCGCGCGCGCGGCGATCCGCCGCGGCTGGGTGCAGCCGATCATGCCGGCGGCGCCGCGGCCGGCGGCCAGGCACAGCTTGGGTAACTGGGTGGTTTTGCCCGAACCGGTTTCGCCGGCGATCACCACCACCGGATGCTTGCGGATCAGCTCGACGATGCGCTCGGCTTCGGCCGCGATCGGCAAAGCCGGATCCACCGGCGCGCGCGGCAGCGACGCCGCGCGCGCTTCGCGCTGCGCGACCGACGCGGCCAGCGCCTGGGCGAACGCCGCCTGCGCCTTGTCGTCGCCGGGCTTGCCGCTCCAGCGCGACCACAGGCCGTGCAGACGGCCGCGATCGCGGCTCAGCGCGCCGTCGATGGCGCGCCGCGCCTGACGCAGCGCATCGGGACTAGCCGCCGCGCTCACGCCGGCCTGACTAGACTGTGCGGCGCCCGATTGCTTGGCACCGGATTGTTTGGAATGACGGGTATTCATCGATAGATCGCTTGCATCGCAGCGCTAAGAACAAACCATTTCACATCGGCGGCGACAGCGCCTATTGTCGCCGCATCGTTCGGACACGTTTCCGGACCAAGCTACGGATTCCGGTTGAAATTCCAAGCGCCGGTCCCAGTTGTAATTACATCAGCCGCAAGTCCACGAACCCCCGCAATGGAGAAGGAGTCGCACATGGCCAAGTCCAGCAAGCCCGACAAGAGCAAACCCGGCAAATCCAAGGCCGACGCGCCGGTCAACCCGGCGGCCTCGCCGGCGGCCGGCGACCGCGCGCCCTCGATCGATATCGGGATCTCCGCCGCCGATCGCAAGAAGATCGCCGAAGGCCTGTCGCGTTTCCTCGCCGACAGCTACACCCTGTACCTGAAGACCCACAATTTCCATTGGAACGTGACCGGGCCGATGTTCAACAGCCTGCACGTCATGTTCGAAACCCAGTACACCGAGCAGTGGACCGCGCTGGACGAAATCGCCGAGCGCATCCGCGCGCTGGGCTTCAACGCGCCGGGTTCCTATGCCGAGTTCGTGCGCCTGAGCTCGATTCCGGAAGAACCGGGCCTGACCGACGCCGCCGACTGGCACGAAATGGTCCGCCAGCTGGTGGTGGGCAACGAAGCGGTGTGCCGCACCGCGCGCAAGGTACTCGACCAAGCCGACGACGTCGATGACGCGCCGACCGAAGACCTGCTGACCCAGCGCCTGCAGACCCACGAGAAGTATGCGTGGATGCTGCGTTCGCTGCTGCAGTAATACCGACAACGATCGCGCCGGCGCTGCGTTGAGCGCGCCGGCGCTCGCACCCCGGCCCCTCCCCCGGCGACGGCGGAGGGGTTTTTATTGCGCCGGTTGCGCGGGCGGCCGGATGGACGGCAACGGCTTGCCCGCCGCGGCGCCTGCGGCTTCCCAGTCGTTCAAGTCCTGCCGCGCCTGCTCCAGCAACCAGTCGCGGAATGCGCGGATCTTGGCGCTGGCGCGGCCCACTTCGGGATAGGCCAGCCAGTAGTCGCGGGTGTCGCGCAGGACCAGATCGAACGGCTGCACCAGCCGCCCGGACGCCAGTTCGGCGCGGAAAAACAGCGGCGAGGTGATCGCCACGCCCTGCCCGGCCATCGCCGCGGTGACTTCGTACTGTTCGATGCCAAGATCCAGCGCCGGCTTCAGCGGCGTCTCGCCCAGCCGCACCCCGGCCGCGTCCAGCCATTGCCGCCACCAACGCTCGCGGCCGATCCGCGGCAGCCTCAGCAAGTCCTCCGGCGTACGCAGCGCGCCGCTGTCGAGCAAGGCCGGACTGCACAGCGGCACGAACAAGCCCGGCAGCAGGAAGTGGGTCTCCATGCCCGGCCATTGGCCGCCGCCGTTGCGCAGGCTGACGTCGAACTCGCCCTGAGCCAGATCGATCAGCGGCACGCTGGTGTCCAGACGTACCGCCAATTGCGGCTGCGCCAGTTGGAAGCCGCCCAACCGCGGCACCAGCCAGTTGGCGCCGAGGGTGGGCAAGGCGGTGATCGCCAACTCGCTCTGCGCGCGCTCGCGGCTGCGCGCGAACGCCGTGCGCAGGGCCTGGAACGCGTCCAGCACCGCCGGCGCCAGGCGCTCGCCGTCGCGGGTCAGCGCGACCTTGCGCGGCAGGCGCTGGAACAACACCAGGCCCATGCGCTGCTCCAGCCGCTTGATCTGGTAACTGACCGCGGCCTGGGTCATGTCCAGCTCCTCGGCGGCGCGGGTAAAGCTGCCCAGGCGCGCGGCCGCTTCGAACGCGCGGATCGCGCTGAGCGAGGGCAAGGCGGACTCACTCATAAATTTACCTTATGCATAAGCGGCGAATTTCGGCTTGTCGCGTGGCCGTCCTGGTTTCTAGCATCCGCCTGAAACCCCAGCGATTGCAACGATCCGGCCCGAACCGATCCACAGCCAGACCCAAGTCAGATTAGGCCTCATCGACCCGCGCCGCCACCGCCCCGGAGCCCCCATGCCACGCCGCCCCTTGCTGACGCTCGCCCTAGCCGCCGCGACCCTGCTGCCCTGCTCCATCGCGCTGGCGGCCACCGCCACCCCGGCCGCGGTGGTCCAGGCCGATTACGACGCGCTCAACGCCAACGACCTGGACGCCTTCATGGCCCTGTACGCGCCGCGGGCGCAGATCTTCGGCCTGCCCAAAGACCCGCGCAGCCTGGTCGGCGCGCGCCACGAACAGATGTACGGCCACGACAAACTGCGCGCCCATTTCGCCAAGGCCATGGCCGCGCCGGTCACCCCGAAGATCGAGCAGACCGAATCGATCGCGCTGGGCGAGCTGGTGGTCGGACGCGTGCGCATCGTCGACCCGGCGCGCGCCGAACCGACGGTGATGATGGTGGTGTACCGGGTCAGCGACGGCCTGATCCACGACCTGTGGCACGTGGTCAAGGAAACCGACGACAACCGCGGCCACAGCGCCGCGGCACTGGCGACCATGCATGCCTTGGTGGAAACCAACAACCGCGCCGACGCCGACGGCTTCCTGGCCCTGTTCGCGCCCGATTCGCGCCACAACCGGCTCTCCGAAGATCCCGACCGACTGGCCTGGGAACAATCCAGGAACATCGTCGACGCCGCCAGCCGCGACCGCGTCTACCGCGAGCTCTACGCCAAGGGCACCGGACTGCAGGTGCAGACCCTGGCCTCGTTCGCGGTCGGCGACCTGGTCGCCATGCACGAACGCATCACCGACACCGCCAAGCCCGGCGAGATCAAGGAACTGGTGTCGATCCTGCGCGTGCGCAACGGCCGCGTGCTCGATCTGTGGCCGCTGCAACGCCGGATCGACACGGTGTCCACCGCGCAGGCCGCGCGATGAAACTGTGGAGCGCACTGGCGCTGGCGGTGCTGCTGGCGGTGTCCTGGCTGGCGCTGGCGCAAGCCGAGAGCGCGCAGGAAGCGGTGGTGCGGCGCTACGTCCAGGCCTGGAACGACCAGGACGTGGAAGGGTTCCTGGCCCTGTCCACCCCCGACGCGCGCACCTACCGGCGCGACCGCGACGACCAGGGCCTGGCCGGCACCTCGATCGCCGGCGATGACGCAGACCAGCGCTCGCGCTACTACCGCGGCGCCTTCGCCAAGCGCCCGCGCGTGCGGGTGGACATCGTTCAGCTGCAGGCGGTGGACGACATCGTGATGAGCCGCGAACGCATCAGCGGCGGCGCCGACGGCAAGGTGTCCGATGCGCTCACCGTGTATCAGGTGCGCGACCGCAAGATCTGCAACGTCTGGCACGTCAAACGGCGCTCGCGCTGAGCCGGCGCGGTTGAACGCGTCGCTGCCCGGGCCCCGGCGCTGCCCGCCGGGGCCGGCAAAATCTGACGCCGACCACAGCCGTATCCACCGTCCCGTCGCGGCGGTTTCCGACCGACCCGGGGACCGGCCCGGTTAAACTAGCGGCATGTCATCGCCCGCAGCAGAAATCCTTCACCGCGTATTCGGCCACACCGCGTTCCGCGGCGAACAGGCGCAGATCGTCCAGCACGTGATCGACGGCGGCGACGCCCTGGTGCTGATGCCCACCGGCGGCGGCAAATCGCTGTGCTACCAGATCCCCTCGCTGGTGCGCGAGGGCTGCGGCCTGGTGATCTCGCCGCTGATCGCGCTGATGCAGGACCAGGTCGAAGCGCTGCGCCAGCTCGGCGTGCGCGCGGCCTACCTCAACTCCACCCTCAGCGCCGACGACGCGGCCGATGTCGAACGCCGCCTGCTCGCCGGCGAACTCGACCTGCTCTACGTCGCGCCCGAGCGGCTGCTGACCGGCCGCTGCCTGAACCTGATCGACCGCGCCAGGATTTCGCTGTTCGCCATCGACGAGGCCCACTGCGTCTCGCAATGGGGCCACGACTTCCGTCCCGAATACCGCGAACTGACCATCCTGCACGAGCGCTGGCCCGACATCCCGCGCATCGCTCTGACCGCCACCGCCGACGCGCCGACCCAGCGCGAGATCGCCGAGCGGCTCAACCTGGAAGACGCGCGCCGCTTCGTCAGTTCCTTCGACCGTCCCAACCTGCGCTACCGGGTGGTGCACAAGGACAACGGCACCCGTCAATTGCTCGACTTCCTCGCCGCGCACCGCGATGAAAGCGGCATCGTCTATGCATTCTCGCGCAAGCGGGTGGAAACGGTGGCCGAGCAACTGGTCGCCGCCGGGATCAAGGCGCTGCCCTACCACGCCGGCATCGAGTCCGGCGTGCGCGCCGCCAACCAACGCCGCTTCCTGCAGGAAGACGGCATCGTCATGGTCGCCACCATCGCCTTCGGCATGGGCATCGACAAACCCGACGTGCGCTTCGTCGCCCATGTCGACCTGCCCAAATCGATCGAAGGCTATTACCAAGAGACCGGCCGCGCCGGCCGCGACGGCGAACCCGCCGAAGCCTGGCTGTGCTACGGCCTGGGCGACGTGGTCAATCTTCGCCAGCTGATTCAAATGGGCGAAGCCGGCGAAGAACGCAAACGGCTGGAGCTGCGCAAGCTGGATTCCCTGCTGGGCTTCTGCGAATCCACCGAGTGCCGGCGCAAGAGCCTGCTCGGTTGGTTCGGCGAACCGCACCCGGGCGACTGCGGCAACTGCGACAACTGCCTGGAACCGCCGCAAAGCTGGGACGGCACCACCGCCGCGCGCAAGGCGCTGTCGTGCGTGTACCGCACCGGCCAACGCTTCGGCGCCGGCCATGTGATCGACGTATTGCGCGGCGCGGTCACCGACAAGGTCACCCGCTTCGGCCATGAAGAACTCAGCACCTTCGGCATCGGCAGCGACCTCGACGCCAAGCAATGGAGCAGCGTGTTCCGTCAGTTGGTCGCCGCCGGCCTGTTGGAAGCCGACATCGAACGCCACGGCGCGCTGCGCCTGACCGCCGACAGCGGCCCGGTGCTGCGCGGCGAACGGCCGCTGCGTTTCCGCACCGAAGCGCCCAAGGCCGCCAAGAGCGGCGCGCGCAAGACCCGCGGCGGCGCGGCCGCAGCGCCGGCGATCGATCTGGATCCCGAATCGCTGCTGCGCTTCAACGCCTTGCGCGAATGGCGCTCGATCACCGCGCGCGAACAGAACGTGCCGGCGTACGTGATCTTCCACGACAGCACCTTGCGCGCCATCGCCGAACAAGCCCCGGACGACCTGGACGAACTCAGCCGCATCCCCGGCATCGGCGCGAGCAAACTCGACCGCTACGGCGAAGCGGTGCTGCAGCACTTGCTGGATCAGGCCTGAGCCGGCGTAGCCACCACGCACGCCCCGTCACCGCCACCGTCATTCCGGCGAAAGCCGGAACCCATTCGATCTTGCGGCCCAGACCTGCGCTCTCGCAGCCGCCCCCTGCGTCACAACTGCTACAAAACTCCCCTACCGTCATTCCGGCGAAAGCCGGAACCCATTTTGACGTTGCTGTTGCTTCTGTCGCCGCCGCAACTCAAACCCAAAGACCAACCGCAACGAAACCCCACCACCGTCATTCCGGCGAAAGCCGGAATCCATTTTGATCTTGCTCTTGCTCGGAACTCCAAAGAGCAACGGCAACGTCAAAATGGATTCCGGCTTTCGCCGGAATGACGGTGGTGGGGCTTTCGCCGGTGGCGGTGAAATGGGTGCTTCGCTGCAACCACGACGAATTGAACCTCCGCCGCAACGACGGAGGCATCAGCCCCCGCCGAACAGCAGCGCCCTCTACTGCAACTGATACGAGAAGTTCATATTCCACCGCGGCTTACGATCATCGGTCTCGATCGGAATATCCGCAGTCGGCTTGGCATAAGCGAAGTCGACATTGAAATGCTTGTTGTCCGACAACCGCACGCCGACACCGACCGAACCCAACTTGTCCGGCATCGGCCGGCGCCCATCGGTCAACGACACCTGCGCATGCTGCACCACCAGATACGGCGTCACCGCCTTGAGCCAACGCGTCTGCGGACGGAAGCTGCGGCTCAGCTCCAGCCCGATGCCCCAGCCCTTATCGCCCGAGGTCTCGCCCGGATCGTAGGCCAGGCCGAAACGACTGCCGCCGAAACTGATCTGCTCCGACGAAGGCAAGCGCTGCCGCGCATACTGACCGCTCGCACGCAACACCGCCGCGTAACGCTGTTCCTTCCAGGTCCGGGTCTGCGCATAGCCCAGGCTGTACTTGGTGAACGACACATCGCTGGCCGGATCCAGATTGACCCCGTCGATATTGGTCAAGGTTTCCGCCGACGCGCCCCAGGCGTCCAAGCCGCGCGCGATCGAGAAACTGACCTGACGCGCGCGATCCTTCTTGGCCTGGGTGTAATCCAAGGTGCCCTGCACCACCCGGGTCTTGGACCGCTGGTCCAGGGTCGCGCCGTTGATGGTGTTGAAATAGCGATCGGACTGATCGGCGGCGTACACCGCCGCGGACACGAACAACGAGCGCTCGTTGGCGAGGATCAACGGATAGCGCGCGCTGATCTGCACCCGATCCTGCTCGACCCGATGATCCAGGAACGCCGGCAGCGGCGTCTTGGTCACCGGCACGCCGCGATAGCGCGAGCCGTCGACGCGTCCGATCCAGCCATCGCTGCCGAACAACTGCGAATAACCGGCGCTGTAGAAGCGCTCGTTGCCGCGCCCGTCCGGATACAACCCGGCCAGGCTCCACTGCTCGGCCAACGGCGTCAGCGCATTGAGATTCAGCGACATCAGGCCCTGAGTGCCCGGATGGTTGAACTCCAACGCCCACGTCGCGTCGTAGCGCTTGCCGTCGACGGTCAAATCCAGCGACGTCGCGCCGTCGGTGGTGGTCGGCGCGGGCACGTTGATGTTGAGTTTGGCCCCGGGCAGGAAACCGAGAATCTGCGAATAGCGTTCGAACGTGCTCTGCCGCAACGGCCGGTCGTCGATGATGCGCTGGGCGATCGCCCGCACCTTGCGTTCGAGCTTGCCGACCTTGCCGGTGATGTTGACCCGCGCCACATAGCCTTCCACCGCGACCACGCGCACGGTGCCGTCGGCGAAATCCTGGGTGGGAACGTAACAGAACGACAGCGCGTAACCGCGCTCGCGATACAACTTGGTGCACTCCGCCGCGGCGGTGAGCAGATCGGCGACGGTGATCTGTTTGCCGGCCAGCGGCAGGAACAGATTGGTGACTTGATCGAACGGAACCGACTTGACCCCGGACACTTCGAACTTCGCCGGTATCAATTGCAGCGCCAGCAGCGCCGCCATCTCGGGATTCTGCTGCGGCGCCACGGTCGTGCTGACCTTGGGCTCGGCCTTCGGCAACGGCGCCTGCGGCAAGGTCTGCAGCGGGTTGCCGGTGGTCGGCAGCCGCGGCGGGGCGGTCTGGGAATACGCCGGCGCGGTCGCTTGCAACAACGCGGACACCGCCAACGCGAGTGGATAGCGCTTCCCCCAAAGCCCTGTACCCATGCACTGCCCCTTGCTGGTGTTCGGCGGTGGCGGCAAAGCCGCCAAGGGGATGCGCGCCCACCCTAGGCCGGACGCGCATCCGCAATAGTGCTGCACTGACCCTGGATCATTGTGGTTTTGCCGGGCGCGTCGCGCCGGTGAACCCATCGCACTTCCCGACCGCGGCGCGTCGGGAACGGCCGAGGCCGTTCCCGCGCGTCGATCTCACAGGCTTACGGCTTCTTCTTGCCGCCGAGCAAACCGGTGCCGAGCAAACCGCCCTTGCCGCCCGATTCGCCGCCGCCGAGCACGCCGCCCAGCAAGCCACCGTTGGGATTATTGAGCCCGGTCGCCCCGGCTACGCCGTTGACGACCGTGCTCAACCCCTGGGTAACCGGCTGCAGCGGGCCGTTCACCGCCGCCGTAGCGGCCGTGCCGACCTGAGTCACGCCACCGCCCACGCCGGCGACCGCGCCGCCGACCAGACTGGTGACCGGCGCCAACGGCGTGTTCGCGCCGGTAGCCGCCAATCCGGTACCGACGTTGCCGACCGTGCCGCCGAGTCCGGCCACACCGGTGGTCACGCCCGCCGCGGTCACCCCGACCGGGTTGGCGATCGAACCGGCATTGCCCAGGCCCGCGGTGATGCCGGTGCCGATGGTGCCGAGGTTGCTGCTGACGCCCTGGACCGCGCCGCCGACCAGATTGGTCGCGCCGCCCGGCACCGGTGCGCCGCCGATGGCCGCGCCGATCGCATTGCCCGCCGCGGCTACGCCGCCGACCACGCCGCCGGCGCCGCGCGACACATTGGCGACCAGATTGCCGCCGCCGTTGCCGCCGGCCGTGCCGCCGTTGGCCTGCAACAAGCCCGCGACCGGAGTCACGACCTGGCTCAAGGCACCGGTCAGCTGCTGCCCGGCCTGCCCTTCGAGCACGCCGCCGAGCTTGCCGCCGATGTCCTTGACCCCGCCGCCGACGCCCGAAACCAGACTGCCGGCCGCGCTGGTGAGCGGCTTGATCGGCGAACCCTGGAACGCGCCGACCGTGGCGACCGTCTTGCCGAGGTCGTCGACCGTGGTGCCTACGTTGACCACCAGGTTGTCGACGCCGCCGACGGTGGTGCCGACCGGATTGCTGATGTTGCCGATCTGACCGAGGCCGCCGCTGGTGGCCGCGCCCAAACCGCTGACGGTCTTGCCCAGGTCGTCGACGACCTTGGCCAAGCCCTGGGTGGTGGGATTGTTGCCGCCGAGCAGCGCCTGATTCGGAATCTGCGCGCCGAGCGTGCTCACGCCCGAACCGATGCCCGAGACCAGATTGCCGGCCACGGTGACGATGGCGCCGAGCGCGCTGCTGCCGCCGGTGCTGCCGGGTCCGCCCGGACCGCCGGGGCCGCCGGGATTGCCCGGGCCACCCGGATTACCGGGCCCGCCGGGATTGCCCGGACCGCCCGGATTGCCGGGGCCACCGGGATTGCCGGGACCGCCCGGACCGCCGGGATTGCCCGGGCCACCGGGACCGCCCGGATTACCCGGACCGCCGGGACCGCCCGGACCACCCGGTTCGCCAGGACCGCCGGGGCCGCCCGGCTCACCGGGACCGCCCGGGCCGCCTGGGCCGGGATTGAAACTGGATTTGACCCCGCCCGAACCCGAGCAGCCGGTCGTGGATACCGTGATCGTCAAGATGCACGCCGCGAGCAGGCTGTAGGAAAGGGCTTTGCGAATACGGTGAGAAGTGTCCATCACGTCCTCCGAATGCAGCGCTGAGCTGCCTCGTGCCCTAGGGGTTGATCGCTACGCCTGCGTTCGCGGGGGCGACACCGGCCAAGCGCCGGTAACACACATTCAAGGTGTCATTTCGTGTGCACCGTGAACAGGCTGCTCCCGATTGGCGTTAAGACCGCGTGATGAAACGACCTGCGCCGACCGACCCGGCGGAACTTTCCGATAGCCGGCATTTTCGGTGAGAAACGGTGATTTTCGTTCACGCCGACGTGCTGGAACGCGGCTTCCGGGCGAAACCGGACAGCGGCCCTGCGGCGGCGTACGGCCGGGACCGAACCGGCATACAACCGGCTGGATAACTACCACTCGAAAGTGTGATCTTCTCGATTCCGGCGTTCCGGATCGCTTCGAATTTCCGTAACAGCGTGGCATCGATTGAAAGCCGTGCGTCACATTCGATACCTGCGCGTATGCCAAGCGTACGAACGCCTGCGCAGGGACGGCTCGGCGCGCTCAGCGCCGTGAATTACGTAAACAAAGTAAAATGCGTAAATGCATTACGCAATTTAGACGTGCGTAACCGTATCGACCGGCTACCACTCCACGGTGCCGCGGATCACCGCCTGCACCCGCCCGCCGACCCAGATTTCACCGTCCTCATCGACCTTCAGCTCGACACAGCCGTCGCGGCCGACCTCGCGCCCCTGGCTCACGCAATACCCGTCGCCGCGCGCCACGCGCCCGGCCGCCAGCAACGCCGCGGCGATCGCCGCATTGGCGCTGCCGGTCACCGGATCCTCATCGAAGCCATCGGACGGACAGAACACCCGGGTCACGAACGCATAGCCGGGCTCATCGGTGGGCGCGAACACCGCCAGGCCGAGGGTGCGCTCATCGCCGAGCGCGGCGATCGCGGCCAGATCCGGGCGCCATTCGCGCACCGCGCGTTCGTCGGCCAATTCGGCCAGCCACCAACTCGGGCCGTTGTCCCACAACGCCGGCGCCAGGCCGCCGCGCGGCAGTCCGGCCAAGGCCGCGTCCACCTGCTGCATGCGCTCGGTGTCGACCTGGCAACGTCGCGCGCGCGGCGCGCGCACGCCGATGCGCTGCGCATCGGCATCGTGAGCGATCCGCACCGGCAACAAACCCGCCGCGCATTGCTGGATCAACGACTCGCTGTCCGCCGCGACCCGGCGCGCGTCGAGCACCGCCCACGCCGCGCCCACGCTGGGATGCCCGGCGAATTCCAGTTCCTGACGCGGAGTGAAAATGCGCACGCGATAGTCCGCGCCCGCATCCGGCGGCAACAGAAACACGGTTTCGGGCAAATGCATCCATGCGGCGAACGACTGCATCGCCGCATCACTCATGCCCTGCGCATCGAACACCACCGCCAGCGGATTGCCGGCGCCGATGCGGTGGGCGAATACATCCAGTTGCAAATAGCGTCGCAGACTCATGCCCGGATCGTAGCGGCCCGATGCGCGCGGCGACTATG
>NZ_JBAMDI010000017.1:0-121436 GCF_036961695.1 Pseudomonas sp. CGJS7
CCGACCGTTCGCCGCTGCCGCCGCTACCGTATTCGCGGGTAAACCCGCCCCTACACGTCAGCTCAACGCATCCAGCAGCGCCTGGTTCATTTCCGGCGTACCGATGGTAATCCGCAGGAACTGGGCAATACGCGGCTGCTTGAAGTGACGCACGATCACGCCCTGCTCGCGCAAGCGTGCCGCCAGCTCGCCGGCATCCTGCTGCGGGTGGCGGGCGAAGATGAAGTTGGCAGCCGACGGCAGCACCTCAAAGCCCTTGGCCTGCAGCTGACCGACCAACACCTCGCGGCTGTCTATCACCTTGCGGCAGGTTTCCTCGAAGTACTCACGGTCTTCGAACGCCACCGCCGCGCCGACGATAGCTGCACGGTCCAGTGGATAGGAGTTGAAGCTGTTCTTGATCCGCTCCAACGCCTCGATCAGGTCCGGATGCCCCACCGCCAGGCCCACTCGCAGCCCCGCCAGCGAGCGCGACTTTGACAGCGTCTGGGTAACCAGCAGGTTATCGTAGCGGTCCACCAGGCTGATCGCCGTTTCACCACCGAAATCGATGTAGGCCTCATCCACCACCACCACCGAATCACGGTTGGCCTGCAGCAACTCCTCCACCACCTGCAACGGCATCAGGCAACCGGTCGGCGCGTTGGGGTTGGGGAAGATGATGCCAGCGTTGGGCTTTTTGTAGTCCTCAATGCGGATCTGGAACTGCTCATCCAGCGCCACCTGTTCGAAGGCAATGCCGTACAGGCCACAGTAGACCGGGTAGAAGCTGTAGCTGATGTCCGGGAACAGCAGCGGCGCATCGTGCTGGAACAGGCCGTGGAAGATGTGCGCCAGCACCTCGTCCGAGCCGTTGCCGACAAACACCTGCGCCGGGGTCACGCCGTAGTACTCGGCCACCGCTTGCTTGAGACGGTCACCGTTCGGGTCCGGGTACAGGCGCAGGTTATCGTTCAGCTCGCCGCGCATGGCCTCCAGCGCCTTGGGCGACGGGCCATAGGGGTTTTCGTTGGTGTTCAGCTTGACCAGGCGGGCCAGCTTGGGTTGCTCGCCCGGCACGTAAGGCACCAGGTCCTTGACGAAGGGGCTCCAGAATCGACTCATGCTCAGTTCCCCTTCTCTTGGGTCAAAATACGGTATTCAGCGCTGCGGGCGTGGGCGGTCAGCGACTCGCCACGGGCCAGGACCGAGGCAGTGTGGCCCAGTTCGGACGCGCCCTGTTCGGAGCAGAAGATGATCGACGAACGCTTCTGGAAGTCATACACCCCCAGCGGCGACGAAAAACGCGCGGTACCTGAAGTGGGCAGCACGTGGTTAGGGCCAGCGCAGTAATCGCCCAGCGCTTCGCTGGTGTGGCGGCCCATGAAGATCGCGCCAGCGTGACGAATGTGTGGCAGCCAGGCTTGCGGGTCGGCCACCGACAGCTCCAGGTGCTCCGGTGCAATGCGGTTGGCCACTTCCATGGCCTGCTGCATGTCACGTACCTGGATCAGCGCACCACGGCCATTGATCGACTTCTCGATGATATCGGCACGTTCCATGGTCGGCATCAGCTTGTCGATGCTGGCAGCCACGCGATCGAGGAAAGCAGCATCCGGGCTGACCAGGATGGCCTGGGCGTCTTCGTCGTGCTCGGCCTGGGAGAACAGGTCCATGGCGATCCAGTCCGGGTCGGTCTGGCCGTCACACACCACGAGAATTTCCGAGGGGCCGGCGATCATGTCAATGCCTACCTGGCCGAACACGTGGCGCTTGGCGGTGGCAACGTAGATGTTGCCCGGGCCGACGATCTTGTCCACCTGCGGCACGCTTTCAGTCCCGTAGGCCAGCGCAGCCACGGCCTGAGCGCCACCGACGGTGAACACCCGGTCGACACCAGCGATGCAGGCAGCCGCCAGCACCAGCTCGTTGACCTCACCCCGCGGGGTCGGCACCACCATCACCACTTCAGCCACGCCGGCAACCTTGGCCGGGATGGCGTTCATCAGCACCGACGACGGGTACGACGCCTTGCCGCCCGGCACATACAGGCCAGCACGGTCCAGCGGGGTGACCTTCTGGCCGAGCACGGTGCCGTCGGCCTCGGTGTACTGCCAGGAATCCTGCTTCTGCCGCTCGTGATAAATGCGCACACGGTTGGCGGCCTTTTCCAGGGCCTCGCGCTGGACCGGGGTAATACGGGTCAGCGCCAGTTCCAGGCGCGCGCGATTGAGGATCAGGTCGTCAATCGACTTGGCGTCAACACCATCGAAACGCTGGGTGAATTCCACCAGCGCCGCATCACCGCGTTCACGCACGGCCTTGATGATGTCGAGCACGCGCTGATTGACCGCGTCATCGGACACACTTTCCCAGCTCAGCAGATGATCCAGATGTCGGGCGAAATCCGGATCAGCGGCGTTGAGACGGGCAATTGCAGTGGACACGGTCATGGCGAGGGCCTCGTAATATTAGCGAATGCTCAGGCGCCCTAGGGGATTGTGCGAAAAGTGCCTGCGCGACGATCATGCTACGTTAAAAACAGGCTCGGAATGCTCATTTGCAACCAGCAAAGTCGGGCGCGACCCCGGCCGTTCCTCGCCTGTTTTCGTTCTTGCATGATCGCCGCTCGGCGACTTTTCGCACAATCCCAAGCTACCAGTCCATCCGCGCGGGCACCCGAGAAAAATGGCTATGACGCGGATAGACGGGCGCGACAGCGAAGGTCGCGCGCAGGAGTCAACCGCGGTGTCGCGACTCGACCGCTTGGCGCAGCGTGTCGATCAGGCTCTGGATACGGGCGTGCTGCATTTTCATGGAGGCTTTGTTGACCACCAGGCGCGAGCTGATCGTGGCGATCAGTTCCTGGGGCTCCAGGCCGTTGGCACGCAGGGTGTTGCCGGTGTCGACCACGTCGATGATCTTGTCGGCAAGGTTGATCAGCGGCGCCAGCTCCATCGAGCCATACAGCTTGATGATGTCGACCTGGCGACCTTGTTCGGCATAGTAACGCTTGGCTACGTTGACGAACTTGGTGGCCACACGCAGGCGGCCCTTGGGCTCGGCTGCGCCGACTACGCCCGCGGTCATCAGCTTGCATTGGGCAATCTGCAGGTCCAGGGGCTCATACAGGCCCTGGCCGCCGTACTCCATCAGCACGTCCTTGCCGGCCACACCCAGGTCGGCAGCACCATGCTCGACATAGGTCGGCACGTCGGTGGCACGCACGATCAGCAGGCGCACATCGTCCTGCGTGGTCGGGATGATCAGTTTGCGGCTCTTGTCCGGGTTTTCGGTCGGCACGATGCCGGCCTCGGCGAGCAACGGCAAGGTATCGTCGAGAATACGGCCTTTGGAAAGCGCGATGGTCAACATTGGAACGTCGGTCCTTAAGCGGCTGCTGCCGGCCAGGTCATCGACCTGGCCGCATTCAATTCAAAAGGTGCGTCCTTGCACCCGCGGGGTACTAGCCCGGTACGCGGCGGATTTTCGCGCCGAGCATCTGCAGTTTTTCCTCGATGCACTCGTAACCACGGTCGATGTGGTAGATGCGATCGATCAGGGTATCGCCTTCGGCAACCAGCGCCGACAGCACCAGGCTGGCGGAAGCACGCAGGTCGGTGGCCATGACCGGGGCACCCTTCAGCGCCTTGACGCCAGTGACGATGGCGGTGTTGCCTTCGACCTGGATCTGCGCGCCCATGCGGTGCATTTCGTAAACATGCATGAAGCGGTTTTCGAAGATGGTCTCGATTACCGCGCCAGTGCCTTCGGCAATGGCGTTCAGCGAGATGAACTGCGCCTGCATGTCGGTCGGGAACGCCGGATACGGGGCAGTACGCAGGTTCACGGCTTTCGGCCGCTTGCCATGCATGTCCAGCTCGATCCAGTCCTCGCCGGTGTTGATGTCGGCACCCGCTTCCTTGAGTTTTTCAAGCACGGCTTCAAGGATGGTAGGGTCGGTGTCCTTGACCTTGACGCGGCCACCGGTCACGGCAGCGGCAACCAGGTAGGTACCGGTCTCGATGCGGTCCGGCATGACGCGGTAGTTGGCCGAATCCAGTCGTTCGACACCATCGATGGTGATGGTGTCGGTACCTGCGCCCTGAATGTTCCCGCCCATGGCGTTGATGAAGTTGGCCAGATCGACCACTTCAGGCTCACGCGCGGCGTTCTGCAACACGCTGCGGCCCTTGGCCAAGGCAGCGGCCATCATGATGTTCTCGGTACCGGTCACGCTGACGGTGTCGAAGAAGAAGTGCGCGCCACGCAGGCCACCTTCAGGCGCCTTGGCCTTGATGTAGCCGCCTTCCACTTCGATCTTCGCCCCCATGGCCTCAAGGCCACGGATGTGCAGATCGACCGGGCGCGAGCCAATGGCGCAACCGCCAGGCAGGGCCACTTCGGCTTCGCCGAAACGGGCAACCATCGGGCCCAGCACCAGGATCGAGGCGCGCATGGTCTTGACCAGCTCGTACGGCGCGACCAGGGTCTTGATGGTGCGTGGATCGATCTCCACCGACAGCTTTTCGTCGATCACAGGCTCGATGCCCATGCGCCCGAACAGTTCGATCATGGTGGTGATGTCGTGCAGGTGCGGCAGGTTGCCCACGGTGACCGGGCCATCGGCCAGCAGGGTCGCTGCCAGAATCGGCAGGGCTGCGTTCTTCGCGCCCGAAATGCGGATCTCGCCGTCAAGGCGAGCGCCGCCAGTAATAATCAGTTTGTCCATTGGAGTCTCGCCGCCAAGTTGGCTCAGGTGCGCTCAGCCCAGGCTGCGCTGCTGAAAAATTTCATGGTTACCGCATGGATGCTGCCATTGGCGATCCACGGATTCAGGTGAGCATAGATCGCCTGCTGGCGTTTGACCGGACTCAGGCCAGCCAACTCGTCGCTGATCACGTTCAACTGGAAGTTGCAGCCTTCGCCTTCAACTTCGACCCGGGAACCCGGCAATTTCTCTTCAAGGAAGCTTTTAACTTCTACGGCCTGCATGCTCAACCTCAATCGGCGCCCGATGCGCACGGGTCGGCCATCATACAAAAAAGCCCCTCGCCTGCGAAGCCCAACGAAGGCTTCGCTGACCGAGGGGCCATCATCCGTGCCTGGCCACTAGCTTGCCAGCACTTCATCGAGATCATAGACCTCGGCAATTTCCCGCATGTCGTCAGGCATGCCACGCACTTCGCACGCCTTGCCAGTGGCCTGAGCATCACGCATGTACGCAAGCAATAACGACAAGCCGACACTCGACGACTTCTCGACAGCCGAGCAATCAAGCACCAGTCGCGGCTCGCGCGAGCCATCGATCAGCACCTTGCCTTGCTTGCGCAAGGCCGGGCCGCTGCGGTAATCCAGCACGCCAGCCAGACGCAGCACGCCCGGCTCTGCCATGCTTACAGCGGCCTCGCTCATTTGACGGTCTTCTCTGGCGAGTTGTCGGCAGCCTGCTTGGCCTTGGCCACTTCGCCAGCCCAGCCGTCGATCGTCTTGTCCAGGTCATTGCCGTTGCGCTGCATGGCATCGGCGAACTGGTCACGGAACAGCTTGCCGATGTTGATGCCGTTGACGATCACGTTACGCACCTTCCACTCGCCGCCAATGTTCTCCAGGGTGTACTGCACGGGGTACACGGCACCGTTGTTGCCGGTAACCTTCATGCCGACACTGGCGCGCTTGCCGTCATCGGCTTTAGCCGGGTCGACAGTGATGCCCTGGTTGTTGTACTCGAGCAAGGCATTGCCATAGAACTGCATCAGGCTGCGCTTGAAGTTTTCCTGGAAGCGCTGCATCTGCTCCGGGGTCGCCTTGCGGGAGTATTTCACGGTCATGATGCTGCGCGAGATACCGTCGGCATCCACCACCGGGCCGAGAATGCGGTTGAGCGAGTCATAGAAGGCGTTGGGGTTGGACTTGTACTGCTCCTTGTTGGCCTTGAGGTCACCGAGCAGTTCATTGGTGGTGCTTTGAACCACTTCGTGCGGTGTCTGCACAGCCAGGGCCAGCAGGGGGAAGGCCGCCAGCAGCACCAGCAAGCCACGTCGCAGGATCGAAATCATGGGTACTCCTTAATTAGCCGGTTGCGCTTCTTTCGGTTCCTTGCCAACAGAGTTGAGCAGGAACTTGCCAATCAGATCCTCCAGCACCAGTGCCGACTGAGTGTCATGGATGGTTGCACCATCCTTGAGCACTTCGTCTTCACCGCCAACGCTGATGCCGATGTACTTCTCGCCAAGCAAACCGGCGGTCAGGATCGAGGCAGTGGAGTCGGTCGGCAGGTTATCGACCGACTTGTCCAGCTGCAACGTCACCCGACCGGTGTAGGAATCACGGTCCAGATCGATGGCGGTGACCTTGCCGATGGTCACACCGGCCATGGTCACTTTAGCTCTGACCGTCAAACCGGCGATATTGTCGAAGTAAGCATAAACTTTATAGGTATCGCTGCTCGGGCTGGCCGACAGCCCGCTGACACGCAGGGCCAGCAGCAGCAGCGCCAGGATCCCGGCCAGGAGGAACAGGCCGACACCGATTTCCAGGGTGCGGTTTTGCATCAGAAATCTCCAAACATCAAGGCGGTCAGAATAAAGTCCAGACCCAGCACTGCCAACGAGGCATAGACCACGGTCTTGGTGGTTGCACGACTGATCCCTTCTGAGGTGGGCTCACAGTCGTACCCCTGGAATACGGCGATCCAGGTCGAGACGAAAGCAAACACCAGGCTCTTGACCAGCCCGTTGAGCACGTCGTCAGTGAAAGAAACACTGTTCTGCATGTTGGCCCAGAACGAGCCCTCGTAGACAGCCAGCCAGTCCACCGCTACCCACGAGCCACCCCAGATACCGACCACGCTGAAGATCAGCGCCAACAGCGGCAGCGAGATGAAACCGGCCCACAGGCGTGGCGCAACGATGTACTTGAGCGGGTCGACACCGATCATTTCCAGGCTCGACAACTGCTCGGTAGACTTCATGTTGCCGATTTCGGCGGTCAGCGCGGAACCGGCACGCCCGGCGAACAGCAACGCCGTTACCACCGGGCCAAGTTCACGCAGCAGGGTCAGGGCGACCATCTGCCCTACCGCCTGCTCCGAGCCGTACTTGGTCAGGATGCTGTAGCCCTGCAGCGCCAGCACCATGCCGATGAACACACCGGACACGACGACGATCGCCAGCGACAGCACACCCACCGAGTACAACTGCTTGGTCAGCAACTGGAAGCCGCCGCCAATACCACCGCGACCGACCAGCGCATGGAACAGGAACAGGCACGAACGCCCGAGCACGGCCAGCACGTCGATTGCCGAGCGGCCCAGCAGGCGGACACGTTCGAGTAAGGATTTTCTGCGCATCAACGCGCCCCCAGCAGGTCGGCGCGGTAGTCAGGCGCGGGAAAGTGGAAGGGAACCGGGCCATCCGGGTCGCCTTTCATGAATTGGCGGATCCGTGGATTGTCCGAACCCATCAGCTCATCAGGCGTCCCCTGGCCCAGCACCTGGCCGTCACCTACAACGTAGATGTAGTCGGCGATGCTGGCGGTTTCTGCCAGGTCATGGGAAACCACGATGCTGGTGATGCCCAGGGCATCGTTGAGCAGGCGAATCAGGCGCACCAGTACCCCCATGGCGATCGGGTCCTGGCCGACGAACGGTTCGTCGTACATGAGGATCTGCGGGTCCAGGGCAATCGCCCGGGCCAGCGCCACACGGCGCTTCATGCCACCGGACAGCTCGTCGGGCATCAGGTCGATGGCACCGCGCAGGCCCACGGCCTGCAGCTTCATCAACACGATGTCACGGATCATTTCGTCCGACAGCTGAGTATGCACGCGCAGCGGGAACGCGACGTTCTCGAACACATCGAGGTCGGTGAACAACGCGCCGCTCTGGAACAGCACGCCCATCTGCTTGCGGGCGTCGAACAGGTCGCTGCGCGACAGCGTCGGCAGGTTCTGCCCGGCAACCCATACCTCACCGCTCGCGGGGCGCAACTGTGCGCCCATCAGGCGGAGCAACGTGGTCTTGCCGCACCCCGATGGCCCCATGATGCCGGTGACCTTGCCGCGCGGGATGCTGATGTCCACGTTGCTGAAAATGCTGCGCGAACCACGTTTGAAGGTTACACCCTTCAACTCGACCGCGTAGGCGCTATCCACACTCATCTAGACTCCTTGCTAATGCAGCCTCGTCCTAATGGACGCCGGCCTCCATCTGGAAGGCACACGCACCCCTGACAGGCCGAATAGCGGCGAACTATAGCACCGCTGACAGCCCCGCCCCAAGGCCGGGCAAGCAGTCGTTCAGCCCAGGGACAGGCTTTGGTGGTATTCACTGCAACAATCGAGGAGGTGAGGGTTTTCATCATTGCGCGTATAATCGTCGCCCTTTCATCAGGCATTGCTTTTTCGACATGAGCCAATCCAGCGAGCTGATCCAATCCGCCCAACGCACTCTGCGCCTGGAACTCGAGGCCGTAGAGGCCCTTTTGGCGCGCATCGACGACAATTTCGTCAAAGCCTGCGAACTGATTCTGACCAGCAAGGGCCGGGTCGTCGTGGTCGGCATGGGCAAGTCCGGGCACATCGGCAACAAGATCGCCGCGACCCTGGCCAGCACCGGCACACCGGCGTTTTTCGTGCATCCGGCCGAAGCCAGCCATGGCGACATGGGCATGATCACCCGGGATGATGTCATCCTTGCGCTGTCGAACTCCGGCAGCACCGCCGAAATCGTCACCCTGCTGCCGTTCATCAAACGCCTTGGCATCAAGCTGATCAGCCTGACCGGCAACCCGGACTCGCCGCTGGCCCAGGCCGCCGAGGTCAACCTTGACGCACGTGTCGCACAAGAGGCCTGCCCGCTGAACCTGGCCCCCACCTCCTCCACCACGGCAGCGCTGGTACTGGGCGACGCCTTGGCCATCGCCTTGCTCGAAGCCCGCGGCTTCACCGCCGAGGACTTCGCCTTCTCGCACCCGGGAGGCGCGCTGGGCCGCCGCCTGCTGCTGAAGGTCGAGAACGTGATGCACGCCGGCGACGATCTGCCTCAAGTATCACGCGGCACCCTGCTCAAGGACGCGCTGCTGGAAATGTCCCACAAAGGTTTGGGCATGACCGTGATCGTCGAAGCCGATGGCAAACTGGCCGGGATCTTCACCGACGGTGACCTGCGCCGCAGCCTGGACCGCAATATCGATGTGCACACCACCCTGATCGACCAGGTCATGACCGTTCATGGCAAGACTGCGCGTGCCGACATGCTCGCCGCCGAAGCCCTGAAGATAATGGAAGACCACAAGATCAACGCCCTGGTGGTGGTGGACCGTGAAGACCGCCCGACCGGCGCCCTGAACATGCATGACCTGCTGCGCGCCGGCGTAATGTAAAGGAGCGATGGAATGAACCAGGACCTCATGCAACGCGGCAAAGGCATCAAGCTGGCAGTGTTCGACGTGGACGGCGTGCTCACCGACGGCCGCCTGTACTTCCTCGAGGATGGCAGCGAATTCAAGACGTTCAATACCCTCGACGGCCAGGGCATCAAGATGCTCATGGCCTCGGGCGTGACCACCGCGATCATCAGCGGGCGCAAGACCCCCGTGGTCGAACGCCGGGCCAGGAACCTCGGTATCCCGCACCTCTACCAAGGCCGGGAGGACAAATTGGTGGTGCTTGACGGCCTGCTCGCCGAACTGGGCCTAAGCTATGATCAAGTGGCTTACCTGGGCGACGACCTGCCCGACCTGCCGGTGATTCGCCGGGTGGCTCTGGGCATGGCCGTAGCCAACGCCGCACCGTTCGTACGCCAGCACGCCCACGGCGTGACCCAGGCACGTGGCGGCGAAGGCGCGGCCCGTGAATTCTGCGAATTGATCATGCAGGCCCAGGGCACCCTGGACGCTGCCAACGCCAACTACCTGTAAGGCTGCCCATGCTCAGCAAGAAAGCCCGAAACATTGCGCTGCTCGGGGCGATAGCCGCCCTGTTGGTAGCCATTGGCTACTGGAATGTCAGCCCGGAGAGCTTCCTCGACAAGCCCGTGGCCCAGGTCGACGAAAGCGCCATCGATTACTACGCGATCAACGCCCACAGCGTGCAGTTCCTGCCCGACGGCAAGCTGCAATACGAAATGACCGCCGACAGGATCGAACACCTCAAGACCAGCGAAATCACCCAGGTGACCACACCGGACCTGCACCTGTACCGCGGTACCGAGTACCCGTGGCATGTGCAGAGCACGCGCGCCGAGGTCAATCCTGACGGTACCGAGGTCGAACTGATCGACAAGGTGCGGATTGCCCGCACCGATGAAAAGCAGCGTGAAACCATCATCACCAGCTCACGCATGACCGTGTTCCCGCAGAAGCAATATGCGCAGACCGAGCAAGCCGTTAGAATCGACGGCGCCGGAGGCACCACTACGGGCAAAGGCATGAAAGCGTATTTGAAAGAAGGCAAGATGGACTTGCTCTCTAACGTAAGAGGACAGTATGAGGCTCGTTAAAACCCTCCCCCTTTTGCTCAGCCTGAGCGCAGCACTGGGAAGCGCGAGCGCCCTCGCCCTGCCGAACGACCGTGACCAGCCTATCCGCATCCAGGCCGACAACGCTCACCTGGATGACAAGCAAGGCGTGGCCACTTACACCGGCGACGTGATCATCACTCAGGGTTCTATGATGATCAAAGGCAACACCGTGACCATTACCCGCTCCGCCTCTGGCGATATCGACGTAGTGACCTCGGTGGGCAACCTGGCCTACTTCGAGCAGCAGCAGAGCGCAGCCAAGCCGGACAAGATGAAAGGCTGGGGCGTAACCATCCAGTACCAGTCGCAGAAGGACTTGGTCATTCTCACCGACCGCGCCAAGGTCGAGAGCGAAGGCAATACCACCGAAGGCGAAAAGATCGTCTACAACACTCAGACCCAGGTGGCGACCGCCGGCCGTGGCGGCAATGTGACAACACCCCGTCAGCGCATCGACATGGTGATCCAGCCCAAGAAGAAGGCCGAGTAAATGGCAACCCTCAAAGCCCAGCACCTGGCAAAGAGCTACAAGGGGCGGCAGGTAGTACGTGATGTCAGCCTGTCTATCGACAGCGGCCAGATCGTCGGCCTGCTCGGCCCCAACGGCGCCGGCAAGACCACTTGCTTCTACATGATTGTCGGGCTGGTCCAGGCCGAACAGGGCCGCGTACTGATCGACAACCTCGATGTCAGCCACCAGCCCATGCACGGCCGCGCCCGCGCCGGAATCGGCTACCTGCCGCAGGAAGCCTCGATCTTCCGCAAGCTGTCGGTCGCCGACAACATCATGGCCATCCTCGAGACCCGCAAGGACCTCGACCGGGACGGCCGCCGCAAAGAGCTGGAAAGCCTGCTGCAGGAGTTCCACATCAGCCACATCCGTGACAACCTCGGCATGAGCCTGTCTGGTGGTGAACGCCGCCGCGTCGAAATTGCGCGCGCCCTGGCGACCGCACCCAAGTTCATCCTGCTGGACGAACCGTTCGCCGGTGTCGACCCGATTTCGGTCGGCGACATCAAGCAGATCATCCACCACCTCAAGGCCAAGGGTATCGGCGTACTGATTACCGACCACAACGTGCGTGAAACCCTGGATATCTGCGAAACCGCATATATCGTCAACGATGGCCGACTGATCGCCGAAGGCGACGCTGAAACCATCCTGGCAAACGACCTGGTCAAAGAAGTTTACCTGGGTCACGAGTTCCGCCTCTGACCCGGCACGCGCCTGAAGTACTGGCAAACAGCCCTGAAACTGCGGGTAAAGTTGTTACGGTACTCTAGGCAAACGCTACAATTTAAGGCATAAAACTTGCTTGATCTGGCGCTCCGGCGCCCTCGTGTAGTGGATGGCGCATGCGCGCCGGCGAACAAGGTATTAAGCCCCTGCCATGAAACCATCGCTCGTCCTAAAAATGGGCCAGCAACTGACGATGACACCTCAGTTGCAACAGGCCATCCGCCTGCTCCAGCTCTCTACCCTGGACCTCCAACAGGAAATCCAGGAAGCGCTGGAGTCGAACCCGATGCTCGAACGTCAGGAAGACGGTGAAGACTTCGACAACAGCGACCCGATGGCCGACAACGCCGAGAACAAGCCGGCCGCCGAAGTTCAGGACAACAGTTTCCAGGAAAGCACCGTCAGCGCCGACAACCTGGAAGACGGAGAGTGGAGCGAGCGCATCCCCAACGAGCTCCCGGTCGATACCGCCTGGGAAGACATCTACCAGACCAGCGCCAGCAGCCTGCCGAGCAACGATGACGACGAATGGGACTTCACCACGCGCACATCGGCCGGCGAAAGCCTACAAAGCCACCTGCTGTGGCAGTTGAACCTGGCGCCGATGTCCGACACCGACCGCTTGATTGCCGTGACCCTGATCGACAGCATCAACGGCCAGGGCTACCTGGAAGACACACTCGAAGAAATCTGCGCCGGTTTCGACCCCGAGTTGGATATCGAACTGGACGAGGTCGAAGCCGTACTGCACCGCATCCAGCAGTTCGAGCCGGCTGGCGTCGGCGCCCGCAATCTGGGCGAATGCCTGTTGCTGCAACTGCGCCAGCTGCCCGCTACAACTCCGTGGATGACCGAAGCCAAGCGCCTGGTCACCGATTTCATCGACCTGCTCGGCAGCCGTGACTACAGCCAGCTGATGCGGCGGATGAAAATCAAGGAAGACGAGCTGCGCCAGGTCATCGAACTGGTGCAAAGCCTTAACCCGCGCCCTGGTTCGCAGATCGAGTCCAGCGAGCCGGAGTACGTGGTGCCCGACGTCATCGTGCGCAAGGACAGCGACCGTTGGCTGGTAGAACTGAACCAGGAAGCCATCCCACGCCTGCGCGTCAACCCACAATACGCCGGCTTCGTGCGCCGTGCCGACACCAGCGCCGACAACACCTTCATGCGCAACCAGCTGCAGGAAGCGCGCTGGTTCATCAAGAGCCTGCAAAGCCGTAACGAAACCCTGATGAAGGTTGCCACGCAGATCGTCGAGCACCAGCGCGGCTTCCTCGACCACGGCGACGAAGCGATGAAGCCGTTGGTACTGCATGACATTGCCGAAGCCGTAGGCATGCACGAATCGACCATTTCGCGGGTTACCACGCAGAAATACATGCACACCCCGCGTGGCATCTACGAACTGAAATACTTTTTCTCCAGCCATGTCAGCACCTCCGAAGGCGGAGAATGCTCGTCCACGGCGATCCGCGCGATCATCAAGAAACTGGTTGCGGCGGAAAATCAGAAAAAGCCATTGAGTGACAGCAAGATCGCTGGTTTACTGGAGGCACAAGGCATCCAGGTAGCCCGTCGCACCGTCGCCAAGTACCGCGAGTCCCTCGGCATCGCACCGTCGAGCGAACGCAAGCGACTGATGTAGCCCCTGAGATGTGCCACAGCGTTTTCGTGGCAGGTGCAAGACCTGCCTCTTTATGCACGGGCAACAAAGGAGAAGCTGTATGCAAGTCAATATCAGTGGACAGCATGTAGAAGTCACCCAGCCACTGCGCGATTACGTGCTTGAAAAGCTCGCCCGCGTGGAGAGTCACTTCGACAAGATCACCAACGTGCAGGTAATCATGAAAGTCGAGAAGCTTCAGCAGAAGGTCGAGGCGACCCTGCAGATTCCCGGCGGCGAAGTGGTAGCCAACGCCGAACACGAAGACATGTATGCAGCGATCGACGCCCTGGCCGACAAGCTCGACCGCCAACTGAAAAAACACAAGGAAAAACAGCAAAGCCTGCTGCAAGGTGCAGCTGCCCGCTGATCCCCCTCATCCATGATCCGACTTGAAACCATCCTGACCCCCGGCCGTTCCCTCGTGAACGTGCCGGGCGGCAGCAAGAAGCGCGCCCTGGAAAAGGTCGCCACTGTCATCGCCGACCAAGTGCCAGAACTGGAGATGCAGGACGTCTTCGAAAAACTGGTAGCCCGGGAAAAGCTCGGTTCTACCGGTTTTGGCAATGGCATCGCCATCCCGCACTGCCGGCTTGAAGGATGCTCTGCCCCAGTCAGCGCCCTGCTGCACCTGGAAGCGCCTATCGACTACGACGCCATTGATGGCGCGCCGGTGGACCTGCTGTTTGTGCTGCTGGTGCCCGAAGCGGCCACCGATGCCCACCTTGAACTTCTGCGTCAGATCGCCAGCATGCTCGATCGCAAGGAGGTCCGTGATCGACTGCGTGCGGCCACCAGCAACGAGGCCCTGTTCCAGGTTGTCCTGGACGTACAGAACGAGCACTGAACATGCGCCTGATCATCGTCAGCGGCCGGTCCGGCTCCGGCAAGAGCACCGCCCTCGATGTCCTGGAAGACAGCGGTTTCTATTGCATCGACAATCTGCCCGCCGGGCTACTGCCGCAGTTGGCGGAAAATGCACTGATCAACACCGAATTGCTGCAGCCCAAGGTGGCGGTTTCGATCGACGCGCGCAACCTGCCCAGCCACCTGATGCGTTTTCCCGAGCTGCTTGAAGAAGCCCGCGCCCGGCACATCCAGTGCGACGTGTTGTACCTGGATGCCGATGAAGAGGTCCTTCTCAAGCGTTTCTCGGAAACCCGCAGGCGGCACCCCCTGACCAACGCCAACCGCTCGCTCGCGGAAGCGATCCGCGTGGAAAGCGACTTGTTGGGGCCCATTGCCGACCTGGCCGACCTGAAGATCGACACCACCAACCTGAACCTGTACCAGTTGCGTGACTCGATCAAGCTGCGCCTGCTCAACCAGCCCGAGCCTGGCACAGCGTTTCTGGTCGAGTCGTTCGGCTTCAAGCGGGGCATGCCGGTCGACGCCGACCTGGTTTTTGACGTGCGCTGCCTGCCGAACCCCTACTGGAAACCGGAACTGCGTGAGCACTCGGGCCTCGATCAACCCGTGATCGACTACCTGGCCGCACAACCGGATGTCGAAGACATGTACAACGACATCTCCAGCTACCTGCTCAAATGGTTGCCCCGCTTCGCTGCCAGCAACCGCGCCTACGTAACCATTGCCATCGGCTGCACTGGCGGACATCACCGTTCGGTGTACATCACCGAGCGCCTTGGTCGACAGCTGCAGCAAACCCTGAAAAACGTCCAGGTCCGCCATCGCGACCTCTAGCCCAAGGATCCGCCCCAGATGCCCGCCCGCGAAATCACCATCATCAACAAGCTGGGTCTGCATGCCCGGGCGGCAGCCAAGTTCGTCGGTGTGGCCGGCCGCTTCCCCTGCCAGGTACGGGTGGGTCGCGCCCCGGACAAGCTGGTGGATGGCAAGAGCATCATGGCGGTGATGATGCTGGCCGCAGGCAAAGGCACCCAGGTGCACCTGCATACCGAGGGCGAACAGGACAGCGACGCCATGGACGCACTGGTCGAGCTGATCAACAATTTCTTTGACGAAGGCGAATAGGCCTCGCAAACCTGCGCTTGCACCAGGTCAGGACATCGCGGTATCCATCACCATCATCAGACAGAAGCCTGTACACAGCCCAAGGCTGGCCAGACGATGATGGCCGTTGCTGCGCGATTCGGGGATGATTTCCTGGGTGACCACCAGCAACATCGCCCCCGCTGCACAGGCCAGCCCCAGCGGCAGCAGCAGTTCGGCAACATTTACCAGCCAGGCACAGATCAACGCCGCCAGCGGCTCGACCAAGCCTGAGGCTGCGCCGATCAGGAAGGCCTTGAAGCGCGGCATGCCCGCCCCTGCCAGCACCAGCGCGATCACCAGCCCCTCAGGCACATCCTGCAAGGCAATGCCCATGGCCAGGCTGTCGGCGTCGGCCATGCCACCCCCGGCCGACACACCAATGGCCATACCTTCGGGGATGTTGTGGGCAATGATGGCAATCACGAACAGCCAGATGCGCGCTGCAATCACCGGTTGGTTTGCTGTGCCCACCAACGCCTCCGGCGAAGCCCAGGATACCTTGAGGTCGACCAGGAACAGGCACAACGCCCCGAACATCAGGCCAAAACTGACCAGGCCACCTGCCCCCCAAGGGCTGAAGCCAATAGACTGAGCCGCCGCCAGGCCCGGCATGATCAGGGAAAACGCGGTGGCCGCCAGCATCACGCCAGCACCGAAGCCCAAGAGCGTATCCGCCAGCGCCACCGGCATATTGCGAATGACCAGTACCGGTACTGCGCCCAGTGCCGTACCCAGTGCGCATAAAGCACCGCCCTCCAGGGCGCGCAGCATGCGCGGGTCGAGGTCTAGCCAGGCGAGGCCGCGCGCCACCAATAACGCGGCGCCAGCCAGCAAAAGCAAAGTCCCAAGCGCCAGGCGGAACAGGCGCACACTGCTGACAGACATCACCTCAGAGCGCATACCGGTCCGACTCACTTCAGGGCTTCAAGGTAACGACGTTCAACTTCCACCCAGTCAATGACGTTGTAGAAGGCACCGATGTATTCCGGACGACGGTTCTGGTACTTGAGGTAGTACGCGTGCTCCCACACGTCCAGGCCCAGGATCGGCGCATTGCCGTGCATCAGCGGGCTGTCCTGGTTGCCGCTACTCTCCACCATCAAGGTTTTTTGCGGCGTCACGCTGAGCCAGGCCCAACCGCTGCCGAAGCGGGTCAACGCGGCTTTGGTGAAAGCCTCCTTGAAAGCCTCGAAGCCGCCAAGTTGTGCAGTGACGGCTTGCGCCAGCTGGCCCACAGGCTCGCCACCGCCCTGAGGTGACATGACAGTCCAGAACAGGCTGTGGTTGGCGTGACCGCCGCCGTGGTTGGTCACGGCACCACGCAGGTTCTCCGGCAGTTGCTTGACGGCAGCGACCAGTTTTTCCACCGGCCATTCGGCCCACTCGGTACCTTCGAGGGCGGCGTTGAGGCCGTTCACGTAGGTCTGGTGATGCTTGGTATGGTGGATTTCCATTGTCTGGGCATCAATGTGTGGTTCCAGCGCATCGTAGGCGTATGGCAATGCAGGCAAGGTATGGGGCATGTCAGTGAATTCCGTAGGCATGGTTTCTGGGTGCCACATCCGGCAGGGCAGCGAGCTCGCTGGCCCCGGCGCTGTGGCGGTTGAGCAAGCGCTCGGTACGCGGGTACTGGCCATACTCGGCAATGAAACTCAGCAGCTCGGTGTAAGTGCGCGCACTGTGGCGCAAGGCTGCATCACGCAGCCCCTGAGGCAGGCGCGCTTCCTGGCAGGCCTGCAGCAGTCGCTGGTGAGCAGCGCACAGGTAGTCGGCGCTTTCATGCGGCTGGTCAAGGCGCAGGTGCAGGTCAGCCAGGTTGTGGTGGGCGATGACGAATGCAGCCACCGCTTCGTCCACGTCATGCCAGCGCTCGAACAGCACCTGGGCCAACGCCAAGGCTTGCAGGTAGTGTTCCCGGGCGTCCACCAGTTCGCCTTGTTCGAATAGGCGGTTGGCGGTTTCCGTGGTGCGTTTCCAGTGCTGCATGGTTGTCTCCTGGGCGGTGACGCAGTGTCAGATGCCGCCGGCGGTGAGTTTTTCCGGGTCCAGCAGCGCTTCAAGCTGGTCGCGGGACAGGTCGGTGTGCTCCAGCGCCACATCGATGATTGGACGACCCTGCTTGTAGGCGGTCTTGGCGATTTCGGCGGCCTTGAGGTAGCCGATGATCGGATTCAACGCCGTGACCAGAATCGGGTTGCGCGCGAGGGCTTCCTTGAGTTTGTCTTCGTTGACCTTGAAGCTGGCGATGGCTTTGTCGGCCAGCAAGCGGCTGACATTGGCCATCAGCTCGATGCTTTCCAGCAGGTTGCGAGCGATCACCGGCAGCATCACGTTCAGCTCGAAGTTACCGGCTTGGCCTGCGACGGCGATGGTCGCGTCGTTGCCAATCACTTGGGCGGCGACCATGGCAGTGGCCTCCGGGATCACCGGGTTGACCTTGCCTGGCATGATCGAAGAGCCCGGCTGCAGAGCTTGCAGCTCGATTTCGCCCAGACCGGCCAGCGGGCCGGAGTTCATCCAGCGCAGATCGTTGGCGATTTTCATCAACGCCACAGCGGTGGTCTTGAGCTGGCCCGACAAAGCCACGGCAGTGTCCTGCGAGCCGATCAGGGCGAACAGGTTCTGGCCGGGCGTGAACTCGACCTTGGTCAGGCCACTGAGCTGGCGAGCGAAACCGACAGCGAACTGCGGATGGGCATTGATGCCGGTACCCACGGCGGTTCCGCCCTGGGCCAGCGCCTGCAAGTGCGGCAGTATCCCTTCGATGTGCGCCTTGGCAGCATTGATCTGCGCAGCCCAGCCATCCAGCACCTGGCTCATGCGCACGGGCATCGCGTCCATCAGGTGAGTACGGCCGGTCTTCACGAATTGATGTACTTGTGCCGACTTGACCTCAATCACCTGTACCAGGTGCGCCAGGGCTGGCAGCAACTGCTCGTGCAGGGCCAACGCGGCGCTGACATGGATGGTGGTCGGAATGATGTCATTGCTGCTCTGGCCACAGTTGACGTGGTCATTGGCATTGACCGCCTCACCCAGTACATGGGTAGCCAAGGTGGCGATCACCTCATTGGCGTTCATGTTCGAACTGGTGCCAGAACCTGTCTGAAACACATCCACCGGGAAGTGCTGGATGAAGTCCTCGGCCAGCAGTTGCTCGACAGCCTTGACGATAGCCTGGCCCTGCCCGGCAGACAGTTGCTCCAGTTCGACGTTGGCCTTGGCCGCAGCGGCCTTGGCCAGCAACAAGGCACGAATGAACTGGGCCGGCATACGCTGGCCGCTGATCGGGAAGTTGTCGACCGCGCGCTGGGTCTGGGCGCCGTAGAGGGCCTGGGCCGGCACCTGCAGCTCACCCATGCTGTCACGCTCGATACGGGTATCACTCATCATCAAATCCTTGCATCAGTTCATCGGGAGAAATCGAAGGCAGCAGACGGCAATTGGCCAACTGCAGGGCATAGGGTTGCCAGCGTTGGTTCTGTTCCTGGCGGTCGAGGTTGCGCAGGTCCAGCAGAGGGCGCCACGCCTGATCCAGGCACAGGCAACGCCAATGCCAGGGGAGCATGCGATCGCAGGCGGTATCCAGCAGCAGGCGAAACGCTGTCAGCGCCACCGTCCATGGCGAGGTTTCGGTGCAGCACACCAGATAGCGGCCTTCGGCCAGGTAATGCTCGATCAGGCGCGGCTCGTCGGGGTCGAGCGCACAGCGAATGCGCCGGCTGAGCCAGCGCCAGTTTTCCAGGTAGGGCAGTTCGCGGAGGACGGATTTCATGAACATCATCGCCGGGTTACTGGATAATGATATTAATTATTAAATGATAAACAGAATCACTTCAAGGAGGAGGTGATGAAATAAAAACCCGGCGCGAGGGCCGGGTCTTCGGATTTGCAGGGAAAGGTGTAGGGCTGTGCCGGCCTCTTCGCGGGTGAACCCGCTCCTACAACGGCCTATGTCCTCGCCCCGATGTGCGTCTAATATCGTGTAGGTGATGGATCCGCGCTAGGGCCGGCGCAGGCTAAAGATCAGCTACCAGCAACGGTCATCCGCTCGATCAGCACCGAGCCCGTATGAATGTTGCTACGGGTTTCAAGATCGCTACCGATCGCGACAATCTGCTGGAACATGTCCTTCATGTTTCCGGCGATGGTGACTTCCTGTACGGCATGCTGAATCTCGCCATTCTCGACCCAGAACCCCGCCGCACCACGGGAATAGTCCCCCGTCACCATGTTCAAGCCATGCCCCATCAGTTCGGTCACCAGCAGCCCGCGCCCCATACGGCGAATCAGCGCGGCCTGATCTTCGACACCGTGGCTGACGAACAGGTTGTGCACGCCACCGGAATTGGCCGTACTCGGCAAACCCAGCTTGCGCCCCGAATAGGTACCCAGCAAGTACGACACCAGCTCGCCTTTGTCGACAAACGGTTTGGCATAGGTGGCCAGGCCATCACCGTCGAAGGCGGCGCTGCCCAACGCGCGCGGAATATGCGGGCGTTCGTCGAGGGTCAGCCAGGAAGGGAACAGGCGCTGGCCAATGGTACCCTCCAGGAACGACGACTTGCGGTACAGGTTGCCGCCGGAAATGGCCGACAGGAAGCTGCCGAACAGGCCTCCGGCCAATTCGGCCGAGAACAGCACCGGTACCTCGCAAGTCGGCACCGGCCGGGCGCCAAGGCGGCTGGCGGCACGCTGGGCAGCGCGCAGGCCGATGCTGCTCGGGTCGGCCAGCAGGTTGCCCTGGCGGTTCACGTCGTACCAGTAGTCACGCTGCATCTGCCCGTCGCCTTCGGCAATCATCACGCAGCTCAGGCTGTGCCGGGTCGAGGCGTAACCACCGATGAACCCATGGCTGTTGCCATACACGCGGCAGCCCTGGTGGGTATTGAGGGTGGTGCCATCGGCGTTGAGGATGCGCGGGTCGGCGTCGAACGCCGCCGCCTCGCAGGCCAGGGCCATTTCGATGGCCTTCTCGGGCTCGATATCCCAGTCGTGGTACAGGTCCAGATCCGGGATTTCACGCGCCATCAGCGCTGCGTCGGCCAAGCCCGAGCATTCATCCTCGGAGGTATGCCTGGCAATTGCCAACGCTGCGGCGACGGTCTCGCGAATCGCCTCCGGTCCACTGGCCGAGGTGCTGGCCGAACCTTTGCGCTGGCCAACATAAAGGGTGATACCAAAGCCCTGGTCGCGGTTGAACTCGACCGTTTCGACCTCACGCTGGCGTACGGTGGTGGACAGCCCTTGCTCCAGCGACACCGCCACTTCGCAGGCACTGGCCCCCTGAAGACGCGCCTCGGCGATGATCGCCTCGACCTGTTCCTGCAATGCTGGCAGGTCTTTCGGACCTACGCTCTGGACTGCACTCATGGTTCTCTCCACTCAAATTCTGCGTTCGGCTTGGGGTCATTCTACGACCGGGCCGGACAAGCGGCCCCCGACTGGTTATCATGGCGGCGATTTCTAGCGGACTGCCACCATGGTTGATTCAAACGACGACGCCTTCGACGGCGAAAAAAGCAAAACCCAGATCAAGCGCGAACTGCATGCGCTGGTCGAACTCGGCGAGCGGCTTACCACGCTCAAGGCCGATACCTTGGCGCGCCTGCCTTTGACCGACGAGCTGCGCAAGGCACTGGCCGAGGCCAGCAAGCACACCGCTCATGGCGCCCGTAAACGCCACATGTCGTTCGTCGGCAAGCTCATGCGCGTGCAAGACCTCGATGCCATCCATGCCTTGCTCGAACAGATGGACAGCTCGACTCGCCAGTACAACGAACGTTTCCACAGCCTGGAGCGCTGGCGTGACCGGTTGATCGACGGTAACGACGAAGACCTCGAGCGCTTCGTCAATGAGTACCCCGACACCGACCGCCAGCAGCTGCGCTCGCTGGTGCGCCATGCCCAGCACGAGAAGGCGCGGAACAAGCCGCCTGCCGCCGCGCGCAAGGTGTTCAAGTACATCCGCGACCTCGACGAGTTGCAGCGCGGGTTGCGCTGACGGACTGGGGCCCTGTGGGAGCGGACGTGCCCGCTCCTGCAAGGGCCCCCGAAGCCATCAAGCCCCGGTACCGCCCACGGTAATCGCATCCAGTTTCAAGGTAGGTTGCCCCACCCCGACCGGCACCGACTGCCCGTCCTTTCCGCACGTTCCTACCCCGCTGTCCAGTGCCAGGTCGTTACCGACCATCGAAACCCGGCTCATCGCCTCGGGACCATTGCCGATCAGGGTTGCGCCCTTCACTGGCGCGGTAATCTTGCCGTCTTCGATCAGGTAGGCCTCACTGGTGGAGAACACGAACTTGCCGCTGGTGATATCCACCTGCCCACCACCGAGGTTGGCGCAGTAGATACCCTTCTTCACCGACGCGATGATCTCCTGTGGGTCGCTTTCGCCGGCTCGCATGTAGGTATTGGTCATGCGAGGCATCGGCAGGTGCGCGTAGGATTCACGGCGGCCGTTACCGGTCACCGCCATGCCCATCAGGCGCGCGTTCAGCTTGTCCTGCATGTAACCCTTGAGCACGCCATTCTCGATCAGCGTGGTGCACTCGGTCGGGGTACCTTCGTCGTCCACGCTCAACGAGCCGCGGCGGCCTTCGAGGGTGCCATCGTCGACGATGGTGCACAGGCTCGACGCCACTTTCTCGCCAATGCGGCCACTGAACGCCGAACTGCCCTTGCGGTTGAAGTCGCCTTCCAGGCCATGGCCGACCGCTTCGTGCAACAGCACGCCCGACCAGCCCGAGCCCAGCACCACCGGCAAGGTACCGGCCGGTGCCGGGATCGCTTCAAGATTCACCAGGGCCTGGCGCAGGGCCTCGCGGGCATAGCCCATCACCCGCTCTTCGGTGAAGTAGCGGTAATCGGTACGCCCGCCACCGCCCTGCCCGCCACGCTCGCGACGGCCATTCTGCTCGACGATGACGCTGACATTGAAGCGCACCAGCGGGCGTACGTCGGCGGCCAGGCTGCCATCGGCCGCGGCAATCAGAATGCGTTCCCAGACCCCGGCCATGCTCACGCTGACTTGCTGAATGCGCGGGTCCAGGGCACGGGTGGCGGCATCGACACGCTTAAGCAGCTCGACCTTTTCGGCACGGCTGAGCACGTCCAGCGGGTTGTCCGCGGTATACAGGGCGGCCACTTCCTGGCTGCGGAAGGCTTGCACCGTGCCGTTTTGCCCGGCACGGGAAATCGAACGGGCGGCACGGGCCGCCGAGGTCAGCGCTTCGAGGTTGATCGCGTTACTGTAGGCGAAGCCGGTTTTTTCGCCGGACTGGGCACGCACGCCCACGCCCTGGTCGAGGTTGAAGCTGCCCTCTTTGACGATGCCGTCTTCCAGCGCCCAGGTTTCCGAGATCTGGCCCTGGAAATACAGGTCGGCGGCATCGATGCCGGGGCCAGCCAACTCACCCAGCACGCTCTGCAGGCTGTCCAGGGTCAAGCCGCCTGGGGCCAGGAGCTGCTCACTGACGGTGGATAACATCTGGCTCATAGTCACTCCGAGGTATGCGCAGGCCGCAACGCGCCCTGCGAAAAAAAGCGCCGGTGCGATACCACCGGCATGCGCGTCCGAATGGACGCTTGTTCTTCAATGTCGCGCTCGGCAAGCAGTACCGCTTCACCTTGCGCCTGTTCTGCGAGAATGCGCCCCCAAGGGTCGACGATCGCCGCATGGCCATGGGTCTCCCGTGGGCCAGGGTGGGCACCGCCCTGTGCCGCAGCCAGCAGGTAACACTGGGTTTCGATGGCCCTGGCACGCACCAGCACCTCCCAATGTGCTGCGCCGGTCACTGCAGTAAAAGCTGCCGGTGCGGTGATCAGCTCCGCGCCGGCCGCGCGCAGCGCGCTGTACAGTTCGGGAAAGCGCAGGTCGTAACACACGCTCAGCCCCAGCCGCCCGACCGGCGTATCAGCCACCACCACCTGAGCACCCTGTGCGTAGTCATCCGACTCGCGGTAACGGCCCCGGTTGTCGGCCACGTCCACATCAAACAAGTGCAGCTTGTCATACCTTGCCGCCACCTCGCCGTGTTCATCGACCAGCAGCGAGCACGCATGGGCCTTGGCATCGGGCTGGCCGAACGGTGGCAAGGGCAAAGTACCGGCAACAATCCATAACTTGAGGTCGCGGGCGGTGCGTTTCAACCACGGCAGAATGGGCCCTTCCCCCAAGGCTTCGGCACGGCCGATGGCAGCCGCGTCCTTGCGCCCCATGGCGGCAAAGTTTTCCGGCAGCACCGCCAGCCGTGCGCCGCCCAGCGCGGCCTGCTCCAACAGGGCGCCGGCACGCTGCAGGTTGGTCTGCACGTCGTCCTGGCTGACCATCTGGATTACCGCTGCCTTCATGGGTACTCCTAGCGGGATTTCTCGAAAGGTTTCACAAATGTGATTCTAGGCTCTTTCCACGGCCCTTCGACACGGTAGTGCACGCTGGCAAAGCGTGACACGCGGTCACCGATCAGCCGATCGACCAGGAACAGCGCACCGCCCACCGCCGGCGCGCCGACGATCAACGCCGCCAGCGGCAGGTTGTTGGTCACCGGCAGGCTCACCTGCAAGTCAGCATCGACCCGGTCCCTGACCATGTCCAGCGTGCCGTCGAGCTCGAAGTTGCTCGACGGGCCGGTCACGGTAATCGGTTCGCGGGTCACGTACACGCCACTGCTGGCCACCAGCAAGCCCTTGACCCGGTCATAGGCCAGGCCCTTGTCAAACAGGTCGGAAAAGTCCAGACGCAGGCGCCGGCCAATCGAGTTGAAGTTGAGCAGGCCGAACACCCGCAGTGCCTGTGCGCTGCCTTCGACCTCGACGAACTGGCCGGTGCGCAGCGCCGCATCCATGCTGCCCGAGAAGCGCTTCAGGCCCACTGCGGCCGGCGAACCCGGCCAGCGGCCATCCACGTCCAGGCGGAAGTCGCGGCTGGTCACCGTCGGGGCAAAGCCCCAGGCGCTGAGCACATCCGCCAGGTTCTTGCCGTCAAGGCGCCCTTTGTACCAGCTGCTGGTTTTGCCCGTTTCCCCCTCCCAGCCACCACCGCCATCGATGCGCAGCCCCTTGAGGTCGAGGTCGATATCACTGGCAGTAACGCCACGTGGGGTCGGCCGCAGCTTGATCGCGGCACTACCGTAAAGATCGTCACCGCGATAGAGCTTGTCGATGCTCAGGTCCAGTGCCGGTACTTTGCGCGGATCGAACGAGGCCAGCGGGTCGGGACCGTCTTCAGCCTGCTGTTCAGCGGCGCTGGCGGCAGGCAGCCGCAAGGTCTGCATGCGCACGACCATCGGCGCGCCCTTGGCATCCGGAACGCGTGCGTTACCGATGACTTCCTTGCTGTCGAGGCGCAAATCCCAGGCCGGGCCGCCCCGGGCCAGGCGCACCACGGCCTGGTTCAGGTCCATGCCGAAGGCTTTCAACTGGCCGATGCTCAGGTCGACGCTTTGCAGGTTCTGCCGCGCGCTGCCACCGGGGTCGTCCCCAGCCAGCCGGCCCGCCTGCTCTTGCCAAGGGGCCAGGTCCAGGGTCTCCAGGCGCCCGCGTACCCTCAGCCCCTGGCTGGCAGGTACCCGGGCGTCGCCTGTGCCCAGCACTAGCTCGCCACGGCCCTGGGTCAAGTTTTCAGCCGGTGCAGCATAGGCAAAGCGGGCAAGGTCGGCGTAGGCAGCATCGAATTGCCGCTCCGGGCCCTGAAGGCTCATGCTGAAACGGCTGTCGCGGGTATCTGCTGCCGCTTTGCCGAACGGAGCCGGCAGGTCGATGGCCAGCCCCTTGAGGCTGGAAGTGACACTCAGGCGGTTGTCCCGGCTCCCCAGACTGAGCTGCAACTGATAGGGCAGTTCACCGGAGGCCGGCAAGGCCTGCTTGAACTGCAACCAGTCAGTCAGCGCCTTGAGCGATACCTGGCCATTGGCATTGATGCGGGTCTGCATCTGCCCAGCCTGACCTTCAGCGGTTATTTGCGCCGTTACCGGCTTGCCGAAGGCCTGCAGGCTGATGCCTTTGCCACTCAGGCCCTTGTCGAAGTCGAAGCTGAAGTCGCCCTTCAGGCGATTCAACTCCAGGCTTGGCGGGGCAACTTTCAGGCGCGCATCGTGGGTGGCGAAGTCCACCTGCACCTTTGGGCGCTGCCCATGGGCCAGCGGGATATCGAGCTTGACCTTGCCCTTCAGCGGCCCCTCACCTTCCCAGCCGGCGAAAATTTCACCGGTGCCGATTGGCGCTTCCTTGAGAATCTTCAGGCCATCACCCAGGCTACCGTCGAAGTTGCCATCCAGGTAGAGATGGCTGTGCTGGTCGCCGTCGACATGCGGGATATCGACATTCACATCGCTGACCTTGGTGTCGAGCAGCACGCCCTGCTGAGCCTTGATGCGCACGCCACTGTCCTCGATGAACACATCGCCATCGACATGCTGCACCTGTGGCCAACCGGGCTGGAAGTCCAGCGCGGCGTCATGCACCTTGAAGAACAGGCTGATGCTGCGCGCTTGCGGGGATGCGCCATGGTTCAGCGAGCCCTGATACTGGAAGTAGCCTTCATCCACAGCGCCTTTGACGATAGCGCTGCGCAGCCACTCGTCGAGGGCCGGGCTGAGCACCTCGGGCAGATACTTGGCAGTAAAGCGGCCATCGCCTTCGGTCAGGCCGACGCGCAGGTCCATGTAGTCCTCGCGGCCTTCCTCGAACAACAGGCGAATCAGGAAGTCACCGGCGATCTTGCCCTCCTCGCCCAGCACCTTGAGGTAGGGCGCAATCAGGGTGAAACCGTCTTTGTCCAAGGTCCAGGTCAAGCGCGCATTCGCCTTCTGGTAATGCCAGGGCTTGGCGAAGATCGGGTACAGATGCAGCATGAACGCATCGGTATCCAGGCGCAGCTCGCCGTGGCCCAGGTCACCACTGATGCTGCCACTGACGTTACCGGCCGCCGGGGCGTTGTGATAAGCATCGAAGCCTACCTTCTCCAGGTTGGCTGCGAACTGCAGCCGCTGGTCACCCTCGGCCTTGGGCCTGGCCTCGAGGCGCACATTGCGCAACGCACCGGTCACCTTCAAGCCATCGACCACATCCTTGACCTTGTCCGGCAGGGGGGCCAGGGCATCAATCAGCGGAGTCAGCGGGGTGAGGTCGAGGCGGTCGGCCTGTAACTGCCAGCTTTCATCGGCTGCGCTCTGGCCAGGGCGCTGCTGCAACTGCAGGTGAGACTCCCAGCGGGCCTTGCCGAGGTCCATGGCCAACGAGTCGACGACCACATCGAAGCCTTGCTCCCGGCGCTGGAACCAGGCGCCCAAAGCCAGGTTATTCAGGTTGGCAGCCTTGCGCCCGGCATAGGCCCCCTCCAGCCTGGGTGCATTGAGCCTTACGACGGCCCGTTGCAACTGCCCCTTGCCCCAGCCGATCCAGACCTCACCGCCTGCCCGCAGGGTGTCAGCATGCCACTGCCCCAACACCCTGGGCGGCAACCAATGTGCCCAGTCACTTTGCGGCAGGCTCACATAGGCTTCTACCTCGCCATCACGCCAGGCTTCGGCCGACATACGGCTGTTCAGGCTCAACGCCAGGGGCTGGCCGTCAGGCAGGGTCGCACGCAGATCCAGGGCCTGGCGTTTAGCACCGGCCTGCAGGCCGGCACTCACATATGTCAGGGTCAGCGGGTCGCGCTGCCAGGGGTGCAGGGTGACCAGGCTGTCGAACACATCGATACGCCCCAGCTGGCGCAGGCGCTGCAGCAAGTCGGCAGGGTCCAGCGGCGCGTCGTCCTTCTTCGGCAGGCCTTCCAGGCTCCAGGCGCCCTGCTCGTTCTCGCGAAGGATCAGTTGCAGCCCGCCCAGCTGGATGCGCGCCAGGCGCACTTCGCGGGCGGTGAGGCTGGCCCAGATGTCGGGCACCACCATGACGTCATCCAGCCGGAGCGCCTTGGCGCCTTCGCCCAATTGCAGGTCGCGCACCCGCAGCACAGGGGCCAGTCCGCTCCAGTGCCCTTCCAGGGCACCGACATGCACGGGCAGGCCCAGCGCCTGCTCGGCCTTGCTTTCTACGTCGGCACGGTACTCGGCTACCAGCGGCACCAGTTCCCGACCAAGGCTGACATACAGCGCCACCAATACGGCCAGCAGGGCACATATGCCCAACCCCCAGCGGGTCAGAGCAACAAGAACGCGGTTCAGACGTCCCATGGCCATGGCCCTCCAAGTCGTTTATCCATGATGGCCCGTCGTGCCGGTTTTACCAGCGCGACGATGCAGTGGCGTGTTTCAGAAGGCCTCAGAGCAGCACCACGTCGTATTGTTCCTGCGAATACATCGACTCGACCTGGAAGCGAATGGTTCGACCGATGAAGGCTTCCAGTTCCGCCACGTTGCCTGACTCTTCATCCAGCAGGCGGTCGACCACCTTCTGGTTGGCCAGCACACGGTAGCCTTCAGCCTGATAGGCACGGGCCTCACGCAGGATCTCGCGGAATATTTCGTAACAGATGGTCTCGGGCGTTTTCAGCTTGCCGCGGCCCTGACAGGCCAGGCACGGCTCGCAAAGCACCTGTTCCAGGCTTTCCCGCGTGCGCTTGCGGGTCATCTGCACCAGGCCCAGCTCGGTGATGCCGATGATGTTGGTCTTTGCGTGATCGCGCTCCAGCTGTTTTTCAAGGGTACGCAGTACCTGGCGCTGGTGATCTTCGTCTTCCATGTCGATGAAGTCGATGATGATGATGCCGCCAATGTTGCGCAGGCGCAGTTGTCGGGCGATGGCGGTAGCAGCCTCGAGGTTGGTCTTGAAGATGGTTTCTTCGAGGTTGCGATGGCCGACGAAAGCCCCGGTATTGACGTCGATGGTGGTCATCGCTTCGGCCGGGTCGACCACCAGGTAACCGCCGGACTTCAACGGTACCTTGCGCTCCAGAGCCCGCTGGATCTCGTCTTCGACGCCGTACAGGTCAAAGATTGGGCGCTCGCCCGGGTAGTGTTCGAGGCGGTCGGCAATTTCCGGCATCAACTCGCCGACGAACTGCGTGGTCTTCTGGAAGGTTTCCCGCGAGTCGATGCGGATCTTCTCGATCTTCGGGTTGACCAGGTCGCGCAGGGTACGCAGGGCCAGGCCAAGGTCTTCGTAAATGACCGTGGGCGCGCCGCAGGTCTTGATCTGGGTGCCAATCTGCTCCCACAGGCGGCGCAGGTAACGGATGTCCTGCAAGATCTCCTCGGCACGCGCGCCTTCGGCGGCGGTGCGCAAGATGAAACCACCGGCATCCTTGATGTTTTCGCCATCCATGCAGTCGCTGACCACTTGCTTGAGGCGCTCACGCTCGGCTTCGTCCTCGATTTTCAGCGAAATACCGACATGGCTGCTGCGTGGCATGTACACCAGGTAACGCGACGGAATCGATAGCTGGGTGGTCAGGCGTGCACCCTTGGTGCCGATCGGGTCCTTGGTCACCTGCACCACCAGGGCCTGGCCTTCATGTACCAGTGCGGTGATGTTCTCTACCGCCGAGCCTTCGCGCTGGGAGATTTCCGAGGCATGGATAAACGCTGCGCGTTCGAGGCCGATGTCGACGAAGGCCGCCTGCATGCCTGGCAGCACACGCACCACCTTGCCCTTGTAGATATTGCCGACGATGCCACGGCGCTGGGTGCGCTCGACGTGCACCTCCTGCAGCACCCCGTTTTCCACCACCGCCACACGTGACTCCATCGGGGTGATGTTGATCAGGATCTCTTCACTCATGGCAGGCTCTCGTCAAAGGTTCTTCTAATGATGGATGGCGTATGCACTGCTGGCTACTGCGGGTTTGTTACCTCTGGCGTATGCGCGAGCGACTGCCAGCAGGCGATGCCGAACTGGCCAAGCAAATCGGCCGTTTCACAGAGTGGCAAGCCGACCACCGCCGAATAGCTGCCGGAAAGGCCGCTGACGAAGACCGCACCCAGCCCCTGGATGGCATAGCCGCCAGCCTTGTCAGATGGCTCGCCGCTGGCCCAATAGCGTTGCGCTTCATCGGTGCTGATGGCGCGAAAGCGCACCGTGCTGGTCACGCAAAAACTGTGCACACGCTGGCCATCGTCCAGGGCGACAGCGGTCAGCACCTGATGCTCACGGCCTGACAGGTCAGCCAGCATGGCCAAGGCATCTTCACGGTTTTCCGGTTTGCCGAGAATACGACCATCGAGCACCACGGCAGTGTCTGCGCCGAGCACTACAGCCGGGCCGTCGACACTGTCCAGGCCGGCGGCGGCCTTTGCCCGGGCCAGGCGCTCGACGTAGGCAGGGGCGCTTTCGCTGGGTAGCGGAGATTCATCGACCGGGGCACTGATGACAATGAACGGCACGCCGATCTGCGTCAGCAGTTCACGACGACGGGGCGAGCCTGAAGCCAGGTATAGCGGGGTCATGCAGACATCTCCCTGTCAGTGGCGCGTTGCCGTCAGTTGATGTGCAAGCGTCGACGCAGGTCGCGCAAGGCAAAGCTGATCCACGGCCAGAGCAAGGCGCTGATCACCGCCGACCAGACCAGCGCCAGGGTGGGCAGGCGGTTGCCGGTCAGTGCACTGAGCCACAGCTGGATCAACTGGGCGATACCGAAGATCACCAGAATGACCAGGCTTTGCTGCCACATGGGGAACATGCGCAGACGCTGCTGCAGGGACAGCACCAAGAAGGTGATGAGGGTAAGGACCAGCGCATTCTGCCCCAGCAGCGTGCCATACAGCACGTCCTCGGCAAGGCCCAGCACGAATGCCGTGGTCATGCCGACCTTGTTCGGCACGGCAAGGGTCCAGAACGACACCAGCAAGGCCAGCCACATGGGCCGGAACACTTCCATGAACTGCGGCATGGGGGAAACGCTGAGCAGCAGGCCGATGGCGAACGTAAGCCAGATGACCCAGCCGTTATTGCGGCGTGATGCAGCCATCATTGCCTCCGGGGTTGAGCGGGTGCGGCCGGCGTGGCAGGTGCAGCAGACGGGGCTGCTGGCTGCGCGACCGGAGTGGCCGGCGCTGCCGGTGTGACCGACGCGGCAGGCGTGCCAGCGGCGGGTGCGACCTGATCACGGGTAGCGGCCGGCTGGCCAGCAGGTGCAGCGCCCTTGCGGTCAGCCTCTTCCTGGGCAATGGCGGCATCGGTGGCGCGCTGCTCCGGGCTACGCCGGTCACTGAACACCAGCAACATATAGCGGCTGCGGTTGAGCGCGGCGGTGGGGATGGCACGGACGATGGCAAAGGGCTGGCCGGAATCGTGGATCACTTCGTTGACCGTGGCCACCGGGTAGCCGGCAGGAAAGCGCTGCCCCATGCCGGAACTGACCAGCAGGTCGCCTTCCTTGATGTCGGCAGTGTCGGCCACATGGCGCAACTCCAGGCGCTCCGGGTTGCCAGTGCCGCTGGCAATGGCACGCAGACCGTTGCGGTTGACCTGCACCGGAATGCTGTGGGTGGTATCGGTCAGCAACAGCACCCGCGCGGTATAGGGCATCAACTCTACGACCTGGCCCATCAGGCCGCGGGCATCGAGCACCGGCTGGCCCAGGAACACACCATCACGCTCACCCTTGTTGATCAGAATGCGGTGGGTAAACGGGTTGGGGTCGACGCCGATCAGCTCGGCCACTTCAACCTTTTCGTTGACCAGCGCCGAAGAGTTGAGCAACTCGCGCAGCCGCACGTTCTGCTCGGTCAGGGCCGCCAGCTTCTGCAGGCGCCCCTGCAGCAGCAGGGCTTCGGTCTTGAGCTTCTCGTTTTCGGCAATCAGCTCGGTGCGGCTACCGAACTGGCCGGCCACACCCTGCCAGGCACGCTGTGGCAAATCGGTGATCCAGTACGACTCCATCAGCACCAGGCCCATCTGACTGCGCACGGGTTTGAGCACGTCAAAGCGCGCGTCGACAACCATCAACGCGACCGACATCACCACCAGAACGAGCAGGCGAACGCCCAGCGAAGGGCCCTTGGAGAAAAGCGGTTTAATGGGCCGTTCCTCGTGGACGACTCAGGAGGTCATTGGACATGGAACAACGCACCAGCCTGGTTGCGGGTTGACGGATACGGCGCCCCAAACGGGCGCCAGCCCAGCGCATACAGGTAGCACTGTACGTACTACCTGTAAACCGGGCGCTCGTGAACAGCGAGCGGGATCACTCGCTGGAGAGCAGGTCCATCGCGTGCTTGTCCATCATCTCCAGGGCGCGACCGCCGCCACGGGCGACGCAGGTCAGCGGGTCCTCGGCGACGATCACCGGCAGGCCGGTTTCCTGGGCCAGCAGTTTGTCGAGGTCACGCAGCAGCGCACCACCACCGGTCAGCACCAGGCCGCGCTCGGCGATGTCCGAGGCGAGTTCCGGCGGCGATTGCTCGAGGGCGCTCTTGACCGCCTGGACGATGGTCGCCAGCGATTCCTGCAGCGCTTCGAGCACTTCGTTGGAGTTCAGGGTGAAGGCACGCGGTACACCTTCGGCCAGGTTACGACCACGCACGTCGACTTCACGTACTTCGCCACCTGGGTAGGCAGTGCCGATTTCCTGCTTGATACGTTCGGCGGTGGATTCGCCGATCAAGCTGCCGTAGTTGCGGCGCACGTAGGTCACGATGGCTTCGTCGAAGCGGTCACCGCCAACGCGGACGGACTCGGCATAGACCACGCCGTTCAGCGAGATCAGGGCGATTTCAGTGGTACCGCCACCGATATCGACGACCATCGAACCGCGGGCCTCTTCAACCGGCAGGCCTGCACCGATGGCAGCGGCCATCGGCTCTTCGATCAGGAACACTTCACGGGCACCCGCGCCGAGGGCCGACTCGCGGATGGCGCGGCGCTCGACCTGGGTCGACTTGCACGGCACGCAGATCAGCACGCGCGGGCTCGGCTGCAGGAAGCTGTTCTCGTGAACCTTGTTGATAAAATATTGCAACATTTTTTCGCAGACGCTGAAGTCGGCAATGACGCCGTCCTTCATCGGACGAATGGCTGCAATGTTGCCGGGCGTACGGCCCAGCATGCGTTTGGCTTCGGTACCGACGGCGACGACGCTTTTCTGGTTGCCATGGGTACGGATGGCAACAACCGAGGGCTCATTCAGGACGATACCGCGCTCACGCACGTAAATAAGGGTGTTGGCAGTACCCAGGTCGATAGAAAGATCGCTGGAAAACATGCCACGCAGTTTCTTGAACATGGGAAAGTGACCCTGGGGAAAGCGTGGGTAAAAAAGTGCGGCAAACTCTAACAATGGCAGGGATTTTGGGCAAGGAGCCAATATGTTAAATTGGCTGTTTTTCCGAGCACGCCAGCAGAATTTCGCGGCCGTTAGACCGCCAGAAAGCTGACATGTTCCTCACCGCGGACCCAAATTCCGTTCTTTGTTTCCCTTGGAGATCCTCATGGCGCTTGAACGCTGCGACGTGGAAAAGATCGCCCATCTGGCCCGCCTGGGCCTGAATGATGGCGAACTGCCACGCATTACCGACGCCCTGAACAGCATTCTCGGCCTGGTCGACCAGATGCAAGCGGTCGATACCACTGGCATCGAGCCCCTGGCCCACCCGCTGGAGGCCAGCCAGCGCCTGCGTCCTGACCAAGTCACCGAAAGCAACCAGCGCGATGCCTACCAGGCCATCGCGCCGTCGACCGAAAGCGGTCTGTACCTGGTTCCCAAAGTCATCGAGTAAGGGATAGAGCCTGCCATGCATCAATTGACCCTGGCCGAGATCGCCCGCGGACTCGCCGACAAATCGTTTTCTTCCGAAGAGCTGACCGGCGCCCTGCTGGCGCGCATCAAACAGCTCGACCCGCAGATCAACAGCTTCATCAGCATCACCGACGACCTGGCCCTGGCTCAGGCGCGTGCCGCCGATGCCCGTCGCGCCGCTGGCGAAACCGGCGCGCTGCTGGGTGCACCGATCGCCCACAAAGACCTGTTCTGCACCAACGGCGTACGCACCAGCTGCGGCTCGAAGATGCTCGACAACTTCAAGGCGCCCTATGACGCCACCGTGGTCGCCAAGCTGGCCGAAGCCGGCATGGTCACCCTGGGCAAGACCAACATGGACGAATTCGCCATGGGTTCGGCCAACGAATCCAGCCATTACGGCGCGGTGAAGAACCCGTGGAACCTCGAGCACGTTCCGGGCGGATCGTCCGGTGGTTCGGCCGCTGCCGTGGCCGCGCGCCTGCTGCCCGCCACCACGGGCACCGACACCGGCGGCTCGATCCGCCAGCCAGCGGCACTGACCAACCTCACCGGCCTCAAGCCGACGTACGGTCGTGTGTCGCGCTGGGGCATGATCGCCTACGCCTCCAGCCTCGACCAGGGCGGCCCGCTGGCCCGCACCGCCGAGGACTGCGCGCTGCTGCTGCAAGGTATGGCCGGTTTCGACGCCAAGGACTCCACCAGCATCGAAGAACCGGTGCCGGACTACAGCGCCAGCCTGAACGCTTCGCTGCAAGGCCTGCGCATCGGCCTGCCGAAAGAGTACTTCGGTGCCGGCCTCGACCCACGCATCGCCGACCTGGTCCAGGCCAGCGTCAAAGAGCTGGAAAAGCTCGGTGCAGTGGTCAAGGAAATCAGCCTGCCGAACATGCAGCATGCCATTCCGGCCTACTACGTGATCGCTCCGGCTGAAGCCTCTTCCAACCTGTCGCGTTTCGACGGCGTACGCTTCGGCTACCGCTGTGAAGAGCCCAAAGACCTCACCGACCTGTACAAGCGCTCACGCGGCGAAGGGTTCGGCGTTGAAGTACAGCGCCGCATCATGGTCGGTACCTACGCCCTGTCGGCCGGCTACTACGACGCCTATTACGTGAAGGCGCAGCAAATCCGCCGCCTGATCAAGAACGACTTCATGGCCGCCTTCAACGATGTCGACCTGATTCTCGGCCCGACCACGCCAAACCCGGCCTGGAAGCTTGGCGCCAAGAGCAGCGACCCGGTTGCCGCCTATCTCGAAGACGTCTACACCATCACCGCCAACCTGGCGGGCCTGCCAGGCCTGTCGATGCCTGCGGGCTTCGTCGACGGCCTGCCGGTCGGCGTGCAACTGCTGGCGCCGTACTTCCAGGAAGGCCGCCTGCTCAACGTCGCGCACCGCTACCAACAGGTGACCGACTGGCATACCCGCGCCCCCAACGGCTTCTGAGGAATTCACACATGCAATGGGAAGTTGTGATCGGGCTGGAAATCCACACTCAGCTCGCCACCCAGTCGAAGATCTTCTCCGGCAGCGCTACCACCTTTGGCTCCGAGCCGAATACTCAGGCCAGCCTGGTTGACCTGGGCATGCCCGGCGTATTGCCGGTGCTGAACGAGCAAGCCGTGCGCATGGCGTGCATGTTCGGCCTGGCCATCGATGCCGAGATCGGCAAGCGCAACGTGTTCGCACGCAAGAACTACTTCTACCCCGACCTGCCCAAGGGCTACCAGATCAGCCAGATGGACCTGCCGATCGTCGGCAAGGGTCACCTGGACATCGCGCTGGAAGACGGCACCATCAAGCGCATCGGTGTAACCCGCGCGCACCTGGAAGAAGACGCCGGCAAGAGCCTGCACGAAGACTTCAGTGGTTCCACCGGCATCGACCTGAACCGTGCCGGCACCCCGCTGCTGGAAATCGTCTCCGAGCCTGACATGCGCAGCGCCAAGGAAGCCGTGGCTTACGTCAAGGCGATCCACGCGCTGGTGCGCTACCTGGGCATCTGTGACGGCAACATGGCCGAAGGTTCGCTGCGCTGCGACTGCAACGTATCGATCCGCCCGAAAGGCCAGACCGAGTTCGGCACTCGCTGTGAAATCAAGAACGTCAACTCGTTCCGCTTCATCGAGCGCGCGATCAACAGCGAAATCCAGCGCCAGATCGACCTGATCGAAGACGGTGGCAAAGTGGTGCAGGAAACCCGCCTGTACGACCCGAACAAGGACGAAACCCGCTCCATGCGCAGCAAAGAGGAAGCCAACGACTACCGTTACTTCCCCGACCCCGACCTGCTGCCGGTGGTCATCGAGGACAGCTTCCTCGAAACCATCCGCGCCGGCCTGCCGGAGCTGCCGCCACAGAAGGTCGAGCGCTTCCAGACTCAGTACGGCCTGTCGGCCTACGACGCCAACGTATTGGCCTCCAGCCGCGAACAGGCAGACTACTTTGAACAAGTGGTGAAGATCGGTGGTGATGCCAAGCTGGCGGCCAACTGGGTCATGGTCGAACTGGGTAGCCTGCTGAACAAGCTGGGTGTCGAAATCGATCAGGCGCCGGTCAGCGCCGCGCAACTGGGCGGCATGCTGCTGCGCATTCGTGACAACACCATCAGCGGCAAGATTGCCAAAACCGTGTTCGAGGCCATGGCCGCCGGTGAAGGCGATGCCGACAGCATCATCGAGAGCAAAGGCCTGAAACAGGTTACCGACACGGGTGCGATCGACAAGATGCTCGACGAAATGCTGGCAGCCAATGCCGAGCAGGTCGAACAGTATCGCGCAGCCGATGAGGCCAAGCGCGGCAAGATGTTCGGCTTCTTCGTCGGCCAGGCCATGAAAGCCTCCAAAGGCAAGGCCAACCCGGGGCAGGTGAACCAATTGCTCAAGGCCAAGCTCGAAGGGTGATGGTTTTACCCCTGTAATGCTGCGAGGGCTTCGCCCTCGTTCGCGGCTGAAGCCGCTCCTACACAAGCCAGCGTTTTCACTGTAGGAGCGGATTTACCCGCGAATGGTCGCACCGGAGAGCACCTGACTTGCTAAAACGTTCCCTCGGCACCCTCGCCCTGTTTTCTTTCCTGGCCGGCTGCGCCAGCCATGACATCGACCCGCGCGGCTACGACCAGACGGGCACCGCTTCCTACTACGGCTCGCGCCACCATGGCAAACGCACCGCCAGTGGCGAACCGTTCAACCAGCACGGCCTTACCGCCGCCCACCGCAGCCTGCCCTTCGGCACACGTGTACGGGTGACCAACATGGCCAACCAGCGCAGTGTGGTGGTACGCATAAACGACCGTGGCCCGCACACCCGCGGCCGCCTGATCGACCTGTCTCGCGCAGCAGCGGAAAAAATCGGCATGCTCCGTAGCGGAACAGCGCGCGTGCGAGTACAAGGGCTTAGCGACTGACGCGACAGGAGTCCGACCATTTTCGACCTGGCCACCCTTCCCACTTTTAGCCTGCTGCAAATGGGCGTTGCCCTGCTGTTGCTGGTCGGCGGCGCCGAGCTACTGGTGCGCTCCGCTTTGCGCCTGGCGCAGCGCCTGCACGTGCGCCCGCTGATCATAGGCCTGAGCCTGGTGGCCTTCGGCAGTACCGCGCCACAATTGACCGTAAGCCTGCAGGCCGCCTACCAGGGTGCGCCGGATGTGGCAGTAGGCAGCGTGATCGGCAGCAACATCTTCAACGTACTGGTCATTCTCGGCCTGGCCGCGCTGATCATCCCGCTGCGGGTGTCACGCCAGCTGGTGCGGCTGGACATTCCTTTGATGATCCTTGCCAGCGGGCTGGTGTATGCGCTGTCCGCCAATGCCCATCTGGGCAGGGTTGAAGGGGCACTGCTATTGCTGGGGCTGGCCGGTTACCTGGCAATGCTCTGGCATCAGTCGCGCCATTACGCACGCACCTACCCTGCCCCGGACGCCGCCAGGTCCGGGGCCGGGCGCTTCTGGTCAGGTACGCTGCTGCAGATACTGGTCGGCCTTGGCCTGCTGAGCCTGGCGGGCCACTTGCTACTGGAAGCTGCCATCGAGGTGGCCACCGACCTGGGCCTGTCCGAGCGTATTATCGGCCTGACGGTCGTCGCCATCTGCACCTCCCTGCCGGAACTGGCCGCTGCGCTGATCGCCGCCTTGCGTGGCGAACGGGAGATCGCCGTGGGCACGGTGATCGGCAGTAACCTGTTCAACCTGCTGGCTGTACTGGGCCTGACCGCACTGATCACCCCGGAACCCCTGTCGATCTCGCCTAACGCGCTGTCTTTCGATCTGCCTGTAATGCTCGGCGTTGCTGTCCTGAGCCTGCCAGTGTTCTATTCCGGTTACCGCATCACTCGCGCAGAAGGCCTGGTGTTTCTTTGCCTGTACCTGGCCTACGGCCTTCATGTGGCGGCTTTTACCATGGGTATGCCGCTGGCTGGCCGCCTGGAGCGATTGATGCTGTTCTATGTACTGCCGGTGCTCGCTACGGTGTTGCTGTACACCACTGTGCGTGCCTGGCGGAGGCAGCATTGAGGGGCATGGAAGGGAAACGCGTCAGGGCCGCCAGACGCATGCCTTTAGGCTTTCATCGCCTGTGAGATCGAGCGCCGCCCGCGCGGCGCTTCGCGGGTAAACCCGCTCCTACGTTTGTTTCGGGCCAATTATTCCTGTGGGATTTGCGCGCGAACGCTTTGGCGCATGGCTCGATATCGCGTCGTACAAACAAGGCGGTCGCGCGCGCCTGGCACAGAACGGTTTGTTTCGGGCCAATTATTCCTGCGGGATTTGCGCGCGAACGCTTTGGCGCATGCCTCGATATCGCGTCGTACAAACAAGGCGGTCGCGCGCGCCTGGCACAGGACGGTTTGTTTCGGGCCAATTATTCCTGTGGGATTTGCGCGCGAACGCTTTGGCGCATGCCTCGATATTGCGTCGTACAAACAAGGCGGTCGCGCGCGCCTGGCACAGGAGGGACTGGCCCGAAACAAACGTAGGAGCGGGTTTACCCGCGAAGCGCCGCGCGGGCGGCGCTCGATCTCACAGGCACCGAAAACCTAACGGCATACCCCTTACGAACAAACCCGATCAGCCCTTGGCCTGGCGAGCCTTCTTCAGCTTGAAAGCCACCCACAGCACAGCGATCCATGCCGGGATCAGCATTACCGAGATGCGAATCGGCGGCGTCAGGTACATCACCACCAGGATCAGCACGATGAACGCCAGGCACAGGTAGTTGGTCAGCGGGTGCCCCAGGCTTTTGTAGAAGGGGGTGATCCCGGCGGCCAGCTTGGCCTTGCGGAATTTGAGGTGGGTAATGCTGATGCTCGCCCAGTTGATCACCAACGCGGACACTGCCAACGCCATCAGCAAGCCAAAGGCCCCGCCCGGCATCAGGTAATTGATCAGCACGCACAGGCCGGTCGCAAAGGCCGACACGGCCAGCGCGGTCAGCGGCACGCCGCTACGGCTCACCTTCAGCAACTGACGCGGCGCATCGCCCTGGCTGGCCAGGCCGAACAGCATACGGCTATTGGCGTACACACAGCTGTTGTACACCGAGAGCGCAGCCGTCAGCACCACGATATTGAGGATGGTCGCCACCAGGTCGCTGTCCAGTTCGTGGAAGATCATCACGAACGGGCTGCCGCCCTGCACCACCTTCTGCCAAGGGTACAGCGACAACAGCACTGCCAAGGCACCGATGTAGAAAATCAGGATACGGTACACCACCTGGTTGGTGGCCTTGGGGATGCTCTCGCGCGGGTTGTCAGCCTCGGCAGCCGTGATGCCGACCAACTCCAGCCCACCGAACGAGAACATGATCACCGCCAGGGCCATTACCAGACCCGTGACGCCGTTAGGGAAGAAGCCGCCGTACTGCCACAGGTTGGCCACGCTGGCATCCGGGCCACCATGACCGCTACCCAGCAACCAGGCACCAAAGCCGATCATGCTGACGATGGCTACCACCTTGACCAGGGCGAACCAGAACTCCATCTCGCCATAGACCTTTACCTGGGTCAGGTTGATCAGGTTGATCACCACGAAGAAAATCGCCGCCGTGGCCCAGGTGGGGAAGTCCGGCCACCAGTACTGCACGTAGATACCGACCGCCGTCAGCTCGGCCATGCCGACCAGCACGTACACCACCCAGTAATTCCAGCCTGAGACAAAGCCGGCAAACTCGCTCCAGTATTGGTGGGCGAAGTGGCTGAAGCTGCCGGCGACCGGCTCTTCCACCACCATTTCACCCAGCTGGCGCATGATCAGGAAGGCCATCAGGCCGGCGATGGCGTAGCCCAGCAACACGGAGGGGCCGGCCAACTGGATGGTCTGGGCAATGCCCAGGAACAACCCGGTACCGATGGCCCCGCCCAGCGCGATCAGCTGGATATGGCGATTCTTCAGCCCGCGCTGTAACCGCTCGGGCGTGCTCTGGTCTTGCATGAAGTGTCCTTTAGCTCAGTGAGGCAGTGTTGTTGCTGTTATTTGCAGTCAAGGATCTAGATCCATCCGCCCCACTGCAAGATGAAAATACCAATGTTGGTGGTGATCGCCGCCATTAGCGTGGTAATCACGATGATCGACGCAGCCAGTTCATGATTGCCGTTGGCTGCCCGCGCCATCACGTAGCTGGCCGCAGCGGTCGGGCTGCCTATGTACAGGAACAGGATGCCCAGCTCCGCCCCGCGAAACCCGCACAACCAGGCCCCAAGGGTGCCGAGCAGCGGCAGCCAGAGCATTTTCACGAAGCTGGCATCGATGGCCAGCCGACCACAGTTACGCAGCGCTGCCAGCGACAGCGTGCCGCCGATACAGATCAGCGCCAGCGGCAGGGTCATCTGTGCCAGGTAGTCGCCCGAGGTCAGTAGCCAGTTGGGCAGCGGCACCTGGCCGTAAGCCATGGGCGCGGCCACCAGCACGCTGATGATCAGCGGGTTGCTGAAAATGCTCTTGCAGATGCTCCACGGATCGGACTTGAGGTCCGGGCTGTACACCGCCAGTACCACCGCTGACAGCGAGTTGTACATGAGGATGACCAGGCCTGCGAGTACCGCCCCCAGGGAAATGCCATAGTCACCGTACAGGCTGGCGGCCAGAGCCAGGCCGATCACACCGTTGTTGCCGCGGAAGGCGCCCTGGGTATAGATGCCCCGGTCGGCCATCGGGCTGCGCCAGATGGCCATGCCCCAGGCAATGGCGAAACCGACCAGGGTGGCGACGATGAAATACAGGATGACACCGGGCTTGACCGCTGCGGCCAGGTCGGCGTGGTAGATGCCGAGGAAGAGCAGCGCCGGCATGCAGACGTTGAATACCAGCTGCGAGGCGACGCGGTTGAAGTTGTCGTCGATCAAGTGAATGCGTTTGAGCAGGACGCCCATGAACAGCATGGCGAAAACCGGTGCCGTGATGTTCAGGGTCTGGATAAGAAGGGCGAGCATGCGCAAGCGATCCTGGAGGGGTTGCCGTCAGGCGGCCAATGATACGTCAACGGCTGGGATTTGCGGGGATCAAGCGCGATAAAAGGAAATGTCTTTCAGGTTTTCTGCTGCCAGTACCGGCCGCTTTGCACCTAACCCCGCCCCCCACAGGTACCACGCCGCGATTCATCGGTTCACACAAACCTGTCAGCCATTCACGAAAAGCCCGCAGCAGCCCAGGCCTTGTTCAGCCGCTTCTCCCGCGCCGACGCCGCCAGTGCCATCACCCCTTGGTCACGCTGCCAGATTTGCGCCCAGTGCACCGGCCCTGTCGCCAACGCCGCATCGATCTCCCCCCGCAAGGCCTGGAACTGCGCAAACAACCCGCCAAGCAACAAGTGACAACCCATGCTATCGGCACACTGGCGGCTACCCTCGGCGCAGCCGGCCAACAGCCCAAGCAACTGCAGGCGCAGCCCCTGCGGCCAGGCGCACTCCTGCCCAACGCCATACAACCAGGCGGTCAGCGCCGCGAGCACATACAAATCCTCCAGCGAACGGAACGGCTTCACGTAGGCATCCCAGCCGTCACCGGCCAGCAACTCGCACGATGCCTGCTCCAGCAGCAGCCGGGCGTGCCCGACTTCCGGCATCAGCGGCAGGGTCGGCAATGGCTCCAGTGTCACCCCCGGCTCCCCGGGATAGACCACCGCCAGGCTCAGTTGCGGCGCCGCGCCAGCCGCTTCGCTACGCGCCGCCACCAGCAACCACTCCGCCTCCAGGCCTGCGGTAACGAAGTCTTTGCAGCCCGACAGCCGCAGAGCGTCCAGCCGTGTGTGCATGTCTGCAGGCCGCACGCTGCGCCGCTCGGTGGCACACAAGGCGCCAAGGCTGTGCGGCGCACTGGGCCACAGCACGCGAAGGGCGGCCTGGTAACCCACCAGGAAGGCCAGGCCCGGGGTGGCCATTGCACACCCACCCAGTACCGCCAGTTCGAACGGGGCAACCGGGCCGAGGCGCTCAAGCAGCGCGGCGTAGGTTTCGCCCAGGGTGCCTGTCGGCGCGAGGCGAAGCGGATCGTTGAGTCGTTGCAACCAGGCCATGGAACAGCTCCTTGCTGGAGGGCTTTCAGTTAAGGCTCAGGGTGTGTCACGCAAGCATCACCAAACATTCACAGGGGTGACACTGGGTCTACCTAGGCTGACTTTGCACAACAAAGCCGACCGGCCGCAACCCTTCTTGGCTGGCTTATGGAGACTCGTAATGACTCGGATCGCTACCGCTGGCGACTACAGCACCGAACGCCGTCTGCAAGCCGAACGCCTGGTTGGCGCCGCGGCGTTGCAAGAAGCCCAGGCTCTGCGCTACACCGTATTCAGCGCAGAATTCAAGGCCAAGCTCAAAGGTGCCGAGCAGGGCCTGGACATGGACGACTACGACGTGCACTGCCGCCACATTGGTGTACGCGACCTGAGCACCGGCGAACTGGTTGCCACCACCCGCCTGCTCGATCACCAGGCCGCCAGTAGCCTGGGCCGTTTCTACAGCGAAGAAGAATTCAGCCTGCACGGCCTGTTGCAGCTGCAAGGCCCGATCCTCGAACTGGGCCGTACCTGCGTCGCCCCCGACTACCGCAACGGCGGTACCATCGCCGTGCTCTGGGGCGAACTGGCCGAGGTGCTCAACGAGGGCCGCTACAGCTATCTGATGGGCTGCGCCAGTATCCCCATGCAGGACGGCGGCGTGCAGGCCCATGCAGTGATGCAGCGCCTGCGTGAACGTTACCTGTGCACCGAACACCTGCGTGCCGAGCCGAAGAACCCACTGCCGAAACTGGCCCTGCCCAACAACGTCATTGCCGAAATGCCACCGCTGCTCAAGGCCTATATGCGCCTGGGCGCGAAGATTTGCGGCGAGCCATGCTGGGACGAAGACTTCCAGGTGGCAGACGTGTTCATCCTGCTCAAACGCGACGAGCTGTGCCCACGCTACGCCCGCCACTTCAAGGCGGCGGTCTGATGCCCAAGTTGCGGGTACTGGCCCGCCTCATCCGACTGCTGCTGGTGCTGGCGCAGGGCATGCTGATGGCCAGCATTATCGCCTTGGGCGAACGCTTGGGCTTCAAGGCGCCGATCGAACGGCGCCAGCGCTGGACTTGCCTGTTCATGAAGCGCCTGGTCGCTGCCCTGCCCTTCGACGTCAAGGTAGTCGGCGAACTTCCGCAGCGGCCGATGCTGTGGGTCAGCAACCATGTTTCCTGGACCGACATTCCCCTGCTTGGCATGCTCACGCCGCTGTCTTTCCTGTCCAAGGCCGAAGTGCGCCACTGGCCGGTGGCCGGCTGGCTGGCGGAAAAGGCCGGCACGCTGTTCATTCGCCGAGGTGGTGGCGACAGTCAGCGCCTGCGCGAACAGATCGCCGGGCAACTGGGGCTGGCTCGTCCGCTGTTGATCTTCCCCGAAGGCACCACTACCAGCGGCCGCACGTTGCGCACCTTTCATGGCCGCCTGCTTGCAGGTGCCATCGACCGTGGCGTGGCAGTGCAGCCAGTCGCTATCCAGTACCTGCGTGATGGCCGGATCGACCCGGTAGCGCCGTTCATTGGTGAGGACGACCTGGTGTCCCACCTTATGCGCCTGTTCGCCCTGCCGCGGGGCGAGGTGTGCATCCACCTGCTGCAGCCAATAGGTAGCGTGGGCAAGGAACGTGCGGTGCTGGCGTTGCAGGCACAACAGGCGATTCACCTGGCGCTGTTCGGGGTTGAAGACGTGGAGATGGCGCCACGTCGGCAGGCGCGGGCTGCCTGAATGCGTGTACTGCCTGTTCTGGCCCTTTCGCGGGTGAACCCGCTCCTACACCGAGCGCATTGCCCGTAGGAGCGGGTTTACCCGCGAAGGGGCCAGTATCACCCACACACCTCTAACTGTCAGACATCCGCCCTACCGCCGCAAACGCCTGCAACTGCGGGTAGAACTCGCGAAAATCCGCCAGCAGCGGCTCATACAGCCGCTCCAGCTCCACCATCACCCCGGCCATCCCCTCAGGCCGCGACAAGCGCCGGGCAATGCCGTTGAACACCTGCGCCAGCGTATCGAAGTCGCCATACGCCCCTAGCCAGTCATCCGCTGCCATGAACGGCGCAATCCGCGCCAGCCGCCCAGGCAGCTCAGGCTCTGCCAGCAATATTCGATAGAACGCGCCAGTGAACTGCTCCAGCGGCTGATCGGCGTAGTTGCCCCAGTGCCGTGCCAGGCAATGGTCGAAAAACACATCCAGAACGATGCCGGCAAAACGCCGCCGCTCGCGCGGAAAACGTGCCAGAGCCGCCAGCACCACTGGGTGCCGGTCAGTGTAACTGTCGATTTGCCGGTGCAGCCGGATGGCCGCCTCCAGCGCAGGCGGAAAGCGCCCTTCCAATGAGCCTTTGACAAAGTCGCCATACAGGCTGCCAAGCAGTTGTTGCGGCGCCGGGCCGCCCAGGTGCAAGTGTGCGAGGTAGTTCATGAGCGCAGTCTAGCATCGTCACCGAACATATCGTTATAACGCGATATATCGATTCGTGCTCAGCTCAGAACACGTTCGTATTTGTATATCGGAATTCAGCGAACTATATTTCGCCCCATCGCGATATACCGCTACAACGAGCCTCAAACCATGCCACTCGATCTCGACGAAATCATAAAAGCACTGGCCCACCCGGTCAGGCGAGAAATTCTCAGTTGGCTGAAAGACCCGGCAACCCAGTTCCCGGACCAGTACCACAGCACCGAAAACGGTGTGTGTGCCGGGCAGATCGACCAACGCTGCGGCCTGTCGCAGTCGACCGTCTCTGCCCACCTGGCCACGTTGCAGCGCGCCGGGCTGATCAGCAGCCAGAAGATTGGCCAATGGCACTTCTTCAAACGCGACGAAGCCACCATACAGGCGTTCCTCGAACAACTGCGCCAAGCACTTTGACAAGGCAGGTAACCGCTATGACCACACTTTTCGATCCGATCAAACTGGGCGACCTGCAACTGCCCAACCGTATCATCATGGCCCCGCTCACCCGCTGCCGCGCCGATGAAGGCCGCGTGCCCAATGCGCTGATGGCCGAATACTACGTACAACGTGCCAGCGCCGGGCTGATCCTCAGCGAAGCGACTTCGGTCAGCCCCATGGGCGTCGGCTACCCAGATACCCCCGGCATCTGGAACGATGAACAGGTACGTGGCTGGAACAACGTGACAAAGGCCGTGCATGCTGCGGGCGGTCGCATTTTCCTGCAGCTGTGGCACGTGGGTCGTATCTCCCACCCCAGCTATCTGAATGGCGAACTGCCTGTGGCCCCCAGCGCGATCCAGCCCAAGGGCCATGTGAGCCTGGTGCGCCCACTGAGTGACTACCCTACCCCACGGGCGCTGGAAACCGAAGAAATCAACGACATCGTCGAGGCCTACCGCAGTGGCGCCGAAAATGCCAAGGCTGCCGGTTTCGATGGTGTGGAGATCCATGGCGCCAACGGTTACCTGCTCGACCAGTTCCTGCAAAGCAGCACCAACCAGCGCACCGACCGTTACGGTGGCTCGCTGGAAAACCGCGCGCGCCTGTTGCTGGAGGTGACCGATGCGGCCATTGAAGTGTGGGGCGCACAGCGCGTAGGTGTGCACCTGGCACCGCGTGCCGACGCCCACGACATGGGCGACGCCGACCGCGCCGAGACCTTCACCTATGTGGCCCGAGAGCTGGGCAAGCGCGGCATCGCCTTCATCTGCTCACGAGAACGGGAAGCCGACGACAGCATCGGGCCGCTGATCAAAGAGGCATTCGGTGGCCCGTACATCGTCAACGAGCGGTTCGACAAGGCCAGTGCCAATGCGGCCTTGGCCAGTGGCAAAGCGGATGCCGTGGCGTTTGGTGTGCCGTTCATCGCCAACCCCGACCTGCCGGCACGGCTGGCAGCGGATGCGCCGTTGAACGAGGCACATCCCGAAACCTTCTATGGCAAGGGGCCGGTGGGTTACATCGATTATCCGCGGTTGTGATTGAGGGCCATTCGCGGGCATGCCCACCACCGGTACAGCGACAGGCTTGAAAGCTGCGCTTGATCCTGTGGGAGCGGGCTTGCCCGCGAACAAGGCTCAGCTGATGTCACGGACGGGCGTTGATCTGTTGCTGCAGGTTCTGAATCTGGCTCTGCAGCGTATTCAGGTTACGCGTCATCTGCGCACGGAAGGCATCGAACTCCTGCACCGAAGCACCACCGGATGACGCCGCAGCCGGGCGGTTGTCGACCTGGCTCTTCAAAACCAGCATGTCCTGCTGCAGGCTCTGAATGTCAGCGCTCGGGTTGCCCTGTTTCTTCAAGGCCGCCACCTCGCTACCCAAACTCTTGAGCTGGCCGTCCAGCTGAGCGCCATCCACCTGTGAGGCCTTCAGCGCGGCAACCTGCTCGCTCAGGCTCTTCAACTGGGCATCCAGCTTGCCACCATCGACCTGGCCCGAACGCAGCGCCGCCAACTCGCCATTCACCAGCTTCAGTTGCGCCTGCAACTGGCTTTGCAGCTCGGTCACAGCCTTCTGCTGTTCTCGGGTATCGGCCAGCACCTGCTCCAGACGCTTGCCCAGGTCGCCGGTCTGCCCGGCAACACCCTGCTGCAACTGGCGCAGCTGTAGCTTCAATGCCTCGCTGCTGGTAGTGGCGCCAGACTCACTGGCCGCCACCTTGCCACTGATTGCCTGAAGGCGGCCAGCCGCCTCTTCACTGATGCGGGCAAAGCTTTCCTGGGTCGCCACCAGTTGCTGCTCCATCAGCGAGATCTGCTGGAAGCTCCACCAGCCCAGACCCGCCAAGGCGATGAACGAGGCACCGAGCAATGCCCACAACGGCGCCGTGCTGGCCCCGCGGGCGGCTTTCTGGCGGCTGCGCATCACATGCGCCGGCATCAGTTCGTCATCATCAACGGTGCCCGCCCGCAAGGCAGGCACGTCATCAAAGTCATCGTGAGCATGGTTACGCATGGATACATTCAACCGCGGTAGTCACAAAGAGGCACGAGTATAAACCGCCAGCGCAGCGCATTGATGACCATTGTCAGCCGGGCGGCAAATGCTTCCACCAGCCGCAGAATTCATCCACCGCCGTCCACAGGCTGACCTTGGGCTGGTAGTCCAGGTACTGCCGGGCACGGCTGATATCCAGGGTGAAATCACGGCTCATCACCTGCATCCCCAGGCGCGACAAGGTCGGTTGCGGGCGCCCTGGCCATAACATGCAGGCCGCCTCGTTCAGCGCGGCCAGGCTGTAGGCAAGGCCATAGGAACGGTAGCGGGTCACCTGGGGAAGCTGCATCTGGCGCATCACGTAGTTGACCACGTCCCACAGCGGCAGTGGCTGGCCGTTGCTTATGTTGTAAGCCTGGCCCAGCGCCCGGTCATCAGCGAACAATGCACTTAGCAGCGCCTCGTTGAGGTTGTGCACACTGGTGAAATCGACCTTGTTCAGGCCGTTGCCGATGATCGCCACACGCCCTTTGCGCTGCATCTGCATCAGCCGCGGGAAGATACTGGCATCGCCCGCGCCGGTGACGAAGCGCGGGCGCAGCGCCAGCACTTCAAGGCCAAACTCCTGGGCGCCGAACACTTTCTGCTCGGCCAGGTACTTGGTTTGCCCATAGTGATCGTGGAAGCGACGCGGTACCTGGTCTTCACGGACGTCCAGACGCGAACGGCCATTGAAGTAGATCGACGGCGAAGACAGATGCACCAGGCGCCGTACGTGCTCTTTCAGGCAGCCCTCGACCACGTTCTCGGTCACCACCACGTTGCCTTGGTAGAAATCCTGATAGCGCCCCCAGTTACCCACTGCGCCAGCGCAGTGCACCACGGCTTCGACACCCTGGCACAAACGCCGGGCCAGCTCGGCGTCACCCAGGTCGCCCGGGATGAACTGTGCGCCACGCTTGACCAGATGCTCGACCCCTTCGGCACGGCGGCCGCTGACGCGCACGTCCAGGCCTTGCTCCAGGGCGAAACGCGCAAAGCGCCCGCCAATGAAGCCACTCGCGCCGGTGACCAGAATTCGCATGTAACACTCCGTCTTGCCAGATTTCAGATGCAACTGACGCCAGCCATGGCTACAAGGGCACCAGCCAATGCTGTGCGGTGTGCCGCAGGTGGTCGGTCAGTTGCGCGAGCAATTGCCCGCCATTGCGCCAATGATGCCAGTACAGCGGCACATCGATAGGGGTATCGCGGCAGATTTCCACCAATTGCCCACTGGCCAGTTGCTCCCGGGCCTGCAATTCGGGCACCAGGCCCCACCCCAACCCGGCCTCGGTCATGCGCAGGAAGCCTTCGGATGAAGGGCACAGGTGGTGCAGGAAACCACCCTCTATGCCCAGCGATGCCAGGTAGCGATGCTGCAGGAAATCGTCCGGCCCGTACACGATCGCTGGCGTACGGGCCAGGCGGCTGGCGACAAAACCTTGGGGGAAGTGCCGCGCCATGAACACGGGACTGGCCAATGCCCGGTAGCGCATGGCCCCCAGTGGCAAACTGCGTGCGCCGGCTACCGGCCGCTCACTCCCACACAGGCAGGCCGCCACTTCGCCGGCACGCATGCGTTTCAGGCCCACTTCCTGGTCCTCAACCACCAGGTCGGTCAGCACGTTCTGTTGTGCGCAGAAGTTGCCCACCGCGCCGGCCCACCAGGTGGCCAGGCTATCGGCGTTGAGGGCGATGCGCAGGCGCTCCGGCATGCCCTCTTCGTCCAGCGCCGGTACCTGGCGCTGCAGGTCGCGTTCGAGCAGGCGCACCTGCTGCACATGGTTGAGTAGCTGGCGGCCGACTTCGGTCGTGCCGGGCGGCGAGGCACGTACCAGCACCGGCTGGCCGACCCGCGCCTCAAGCAACTTGATGCGCTGGGAAATCGCCGATTGCGACAAGCCCAGCACCTGCGCCGCACGCTCGAAACCGCCTTGTTCGATCACTGCCGCGAGGGCAGCCAGCAGTTTGTAGTCGAACATCGATTTTCCTAATGGGTGATCAGCTTTATTTGTTTTTCTTATACAGCGCCGAACATCACAATGGCCAGCATCTTTCGTGACCCTTTTTGGAGAGCCCTGCCATGTGGCAAAGCTATCTCAATGGCATGCTGGTGGCCTTCGGTCTGATCATGGCCATTGGCGCCCAGAACGCCTTCGTCCTCGCCCAGAGCCTGCGCCGTGAGCATCACCTGCCGGTGGCAGCGCTGTGCATCATCTGTGACGCCATCCTCGTGGCCGCCGGGGTATTCGGCCTGGCTACCGTGCTGGCACACAACCCGACCTTGCTGGCGATTGCCCGCTGGGGCGGCGCAGTGTTCCTGATCTGGTACGGCGCCAAGGCGCTGCGCAGTGCCTGCTCCAAGCAGAGCCTGCAGCACCAGCAAGGCCAGGGCGTTCGCTCACGTCGCGCCGTACTGCTCAGCGCCCTGGCAGTGACCCTGCTGAACCCGCACGTGTACCTCGACACCGTGTTGCTGATCGGCTCGCTGGGCGCCCAGCAGTCCGCCCCTGGCGCCTACGTGGCCGGAGCGGCCAGCGCTTCGCTGCTGTGGTTCTCGACCCTGGCCATTGGCGCGGCGTGGCTGGCACCGTGGCTGGCGCGGCCGGCGACCTGGCGCATGCTCGACCTGATGGTGGCGGTGATGATGTTCGCGGTGGCGGCGCAATTGATCTTCAACTGACCTCGGGGCGCGGCATATTCATCAACGGCAAGATCGTGCAGCACGCGGTCTTGCAGGCAACACCCGCGCAACGCCGAGCCGCCGGTCGGCACAGCCCAGCCCCTGCGGAACCTCTATTCCCTATGTTTGTTGCGTGGTTATGCGCCGGGCCCGGTGCTATGATCCAGCCCTTGCGTCGCAAAGAGTACAGACTCGCCGACGCTTATCGGGCCGCCCGTGATCGGCCTTGCGCAAACCGCAAACAGACCTGAATCAGGAGATCCACCATGGCTTTTGAATTGCCGCCGCTGCCGTACGCCCATGACGCCCTGCAGCCGCACATCTCCAAGGAAACCCTGGAGTATCACCACGACAAGCACCACAACACCTACGTCGTGAACCTGAACAACCTGGTCCCAGGCACCGAATTCGAAGGCAAGACCCTGGAAGAGATCGTCAAGAGCTCTTCGGGCGGCATCTTCAACAACGCCGCTCAAGTCTGGAACCACACCTTCTACTGGAACTGCCTGTCGCCAAACGGCGGCGGCCAGCCTACCGGTGCACTGGCTGACGCCATCAACGCCGCTTTCGGTTCCTTCGACAAGTTCAAGGAAGAGTTCACCAAGACTTCGGTGGGCACCTTCGGTTCCGGCTGGGGCTGGCTGGTGAAGAAAGCTGACGGTTCCCTGGCCCTGGCCAGCACCATCGGCGCCGGCTGCCCACTGACCAGCGGCGACACCCCGCTGCTGACCTGCGACGTCTGGGAACACGCCTACTACATCGACTACCGCAACCTGCGTCCGAAGTACGTCGAGGCGTTCTGGAACCTGGTCAACTGGGCCTTCGTTGCCGAGCAGTTCGAAGGCAAGACCTTCAAGGCCTGAGTCCCTCAGCCTTGAGCAAGAAACCCGGCCTCGTGCCGTAATGCTGGCAGTCCAGCATTGCCATCCACGCCGGGCTTCCTCGAAAAACCGATGCCAGTCTTCTGGCATCGGTTTTTTTTCAAGGGTTCTGGAACGGGCCAGCGCACAGGGCGTTCATGAGGCGTACTGACCAAGCCAGCCAAGGCTATCTGCAGTAGCGCCCGTAGGCCGGTACTCACACCCGACCCAGCCCGCATACCCGCGCTGCTCCAGCGTCGCAAACAACCCTGCAATGTCCATCTGCCCCGTCCCCGGTTGATGCCGCCCAGGACAGTCGGCCACCTGCACATGCACCGTCCGCTCAAAGAACTGTGCCAGCACATCGGCCGCATTTCCGGTCAACAACTGCGCATGGTAAAGATCAAGGATCAGCCCGAGACTCGCATACGTCTCCAGCACCTGCTGTGCCTTGCTGAAGTCGGACATGTAATACCCTGGCATTTCCTGCGTGCAGATCACTTCGATCAATGGCCGCAGCCCTTGGTCCTCGAAGTACTTCACGGCATAGTCCAGGTTGCTCGCGTACACCTTGCCGGCGCCATCCTCGTGGGTTATCCCGGACATCAGGTGCACATCCGTACATGCCAGTGTGCGGGCATAGCTGGCTGCCTGGCGCAACCCGTCACGAAACTCGGGTTCCCTGCCCGCCACTGCAGCAATGCCCTTGGAAACGCCAGCCGGTGCGGCAAACTGGACCAATGGCAACGCGTACTTCGCCAGTTCATCAGCCAACAAACTCGCATCCAACTCATAGGGCGAGGGGAATTCCACCGCGCGAAATCCGGCGGCAGCGGCGGCTTCGATACGCTGCAGAAAAGGCATTTCGTTGAACTGGAAGCCGAGGTGAGCATTGAATTTGAGCATGTGTAAAGATCCATCCCGGGAAGAAAACATTCGTCGTTCCAAATCCTGAGCCGCGGCTCAGGCACTGCGCTGGCGGCAACTGCGCCAGCTCGCTGCGTGCAGATACTCAGGTTCTTCGTGTGTGGTATTTTCCTGCCCCAGTCCGACCCAAATCTGCCGGATCGACTGAAGTCAAACATTCGGAATACAGCCTGTGATCAAGAAAGACCTCGCCCTGCAATTGGCCCCTCGCGTCATCGAGATGATCCGCGCCCGGTCGATGAAGGCCGGCGAGCCATTGCGCGAGCAAACCTTCGCCCAAGCCTTCGATGTCTCCCGCTCCCCCATCCGCAGGGTATTCGCCCTGCTCGCCGAGTGGAACATCGCGGTCCAGGAGCCCAATCGCGGCTATTTTCTGAAACAGGACGCCGGGCAGATCCAGGAAGCCACCGTACCGCCCGCCTGCGACCCCTTCGAAGACTTCTACCTGCGTGTGGTGGACGACATCCTCAACGGGGAAATCCCTGCCGAATTCTTCGAAGCCCAGCTCCTGCGACGCTACTCTGTGCCTCGCGGGCAACTGCTCAAGGTCCTCAACCGGCTGGCAAGCGAAGCCATGGTCGAGCGCAAGCCTGGGCAAGGCTGGAGCCTCAACGAATTCGTGCACAACGCCCAGACCCACATCCAGAGCTACCGCTTCCGCATGGCCATCGAGCCGGCCGCACTGCGTGAGCCGGGCTACAACGTGAACCAGGCCGCCTTTGCCAAAGCCAGGGCGCAACAGCAGGCCATGCTCGACGGCGAGATTCACACGCTGTCACGTGCCCAACTGTTTGAAATCGGCGCCCAGTTTCACGAAATGATCGTGCAATGCTCGGGCAACCTCTTCTTCATCGATGCCATACGCCGGCAAAACCAGCTCAGACGCTTCATGAGCTACAAAGCCAACGTCGACCGCAGTCGCCTGATGACGCAATGCCTGGAGCACCTGCACCTGCTCGACCTGATCGAGTCCGGTCGGCGCGAAGAAGCCGCACGGTTTCTGTGGAAACATCTGGACGAAGTCGGCCGCCTCAAAACCGGCCAGGATGCCTTGCAGGAAAGCCAGCAGGCATAACCCCTCTCCTCCTTCCTTCAAACCCGCGCGTGAATCAGGTATGGCAGCTTAGCCATTGCCTCCTTTTGACACAAGATACAAAGCAGCCTGAAAAATCAGCGCTCGCTGTAAAATTTGCGCCACTTATTGTATTTCATTGCAACAATAAGCAATATGCGCACCGCTCGGACGCACTGTGGCACCGAATCACACAGGAATGGATGCAATGGAACAAGGAACGTTGGCTAAAGGGACGGGGGTCTCGAGCCTTCTGTTCGGGGTGTACACGATTCTGCTGGCCCTGCTTGGCCTGACACTGGCCTATCAGGGAGGCACGCTGGTCAATGCCGGTGGCACGCCTTACTACGCGATGATGGGCACCGTATTGCTGCTGGCCGCAGCACTCATGGGCCTGAAGAAGGCGGCCGGAATCTACCTCTATGGCGCAGCATCCCTGGCCACCTACGGTTGGGCGATCTGGGAGTCGGGCTACAACGGCTGGGCCTATATTCCACGCCTGGCCTGGCTGGTACTGCTCAGTGTGATCTTTCTGGCTTTCTGGCCACTGGTCCGCCGCGACTTCGCCAAAATCAACAAGGCACTGTACTTCAGCATCATGGGCGTGCTGCCGCTGCTGATGGCAGCCACCATCCTGGTACCGCTGTTCTTCCCGAACACCGTTCATCTGGCCGACTCGCCGGCTATCACCGCGCATTCACAGCAACCGTTCAGCCGCAGCACGGTGGCATCACCAGACGCCAACGTCGCCGCGTCTCACGACAAGACCAATTGGACCGCCTATGCCGGCTCGAACCTCGGCAACCACTATTCCGCTGCAGCGCAGATTACTCCAGCTAACGTTTCCGGCCTGGTCAAGGCGTGGGAATACCACCATGGCGATGTCAAACAGCCTGGCGAAAAAACCAAGTATCTGAACGAGGCCACCCCCATCAAGGTTGGCGACTCGCTGTATACCTGCACGCCGAAGCAAATCATCATTTCGTTGAACGCGACCACCGGCAAAGAGAACTGGCGCTACGATTCGAAGGTCGACCCGGACTACTTCGCCAACGGCGGTGCCTATTGCCGTGGTGTCTCGTACTACGAAGTACCCAATGCCAGCGGGCTTTGCGCCAAACGCATCATCTGGGGCACCAACGACATCCGCCTGGGTGCAGTTGATGCGCTTACCGGGCAGGCCTGCCCAGACTTCGGCACGGCAGGCTTTGCCGACCTCAAGGACGGCCTGGGTACGTTCCGTAAAGGCTCCACCGGCATCACTTCCGCACCGCTGGTCATCCGCGGGGTGGTCATCACCGGTGGCCGGGTGCTGGACTCGGATGTGCGCCCGGCACCGTCAGGCGTGGTTCGCGCCTACGATGCAGTCAGCGGCAAACAAAAGTGGGCCTGGGATCTTGGCCGTCCCGATAGCACTGCCCCTGCCGACGCAGATGAAACCTATACACTCAGCACGCCCAACTCATGGGCGCCGATTTCCGCCGACGACGAGCTGGGGCTGGTCTACATCACCACGGGTAATGCTGCAGGTGACTTCTATGGCGGTACCCGCACCGAACAGGAAGACAAGTTCAGCTCTTCGCTGGTGGCCCTGGATGCCCTCACCGGCAAGGTCAAATGGCACTTCCAGACCGTCCATCACGACCTCTGGGACTACGACCTGAGCCCACAACCGGCGCTGATCGATTTCCCCACCGCCAACGGCACACGCCCGGCAGTCATCCAAGCCACCAAGTCAGGCCAGTTGTTCGTCCTGGACCGCGCCACTGGCGAACCGCTGGTCGATATCTCGGAGGCTGCCGTCCCACAGGGCACGGCCCCTGGGGACTACACCGCGGCGACACAACCGTTGTCACCGGGCATGCCGAGCACCATGGGCCGCCCATCGAAAAACCCGGAAGTGCTGAACGAAGCCGATGCCTGGGGCCTGACGCCGTTCGATCAGCTGCAATGTCGCATCGAGTTTCGCCAGGCGCGTTACGAAGGGATCTTTACACCACCGGTAGTCGGCCAGCAAAGCCTGATCTTCCCCGGGCACCACGGCGGCCTGAACTGGGGCGGGGTGATGGTGGACCTGCAGCGAGGCCTGCTGATCATCAACAACCAGCGGCTGCCGTACATGCAGGGGCTGGTTCCACGCGAGCAGCTCGATGCGATCAATGCCAAATCGTTCCAGGAATCGCCCGGCAATAACCAGGGGTTCCGCGTCCAGGCCGGCCTGCCGTACGGGGCCATCAAGGACCCATGGATGTCGGCGCTGGAACAACCGTGCATCGCGCCACCCTGGGGGTTCATCTCCGCTATCGACCTGCGCACCCGTGAAGTGCGCTGGAGCCGCCCATTCGGCACCGGCTATGACAGCGGTCCCTTGGGCATCGCCTCGAAACTGCGCTTCGAAATCGGTACACCGAGCGATGCCACCGGCGTTGCTACAGCCGGCGGCGTAACCTTCATCGGCGCTGCCATCGACCGTTCCATGCGCGCCTACAACAGCGAAAGTGGTGAATTGCTGTGGGAAGAACGCCTACCGGCCGGCAACCAGGCGTCGCCCCTGACCTACGTGAGCGAAGGCCGCCAGTACGTGGTTGCCGTGGTCGGCGGGCATGACCGGATTCCGACCAAGCTGGGTGACAGCATCATTGCCTGGGCGCTGCCGGAGAAATAGCGCTGCCTTTCAGGGACAGCCATCGGTTACTTCCGCTCCACAGGCCCTCTGTTCGAGGAGTGTGCCATGCCTGTGGGGGCGGGCTATCCGCGAAGCAGCCAGCACATATTTCACCTGCGCCCCACCCGCAAAACGCTTGCTCAGACCGCATACCACGCTAACATCAAACCTCTGGAAGATTGATACAGCGCATTCAAGTTGCGGGGTCAGGCAACCGATACACTGCTAATGGTCGGCCGGTAGTGTATCGTCATCGTTGATGGCAAAATGATGCCATGCGCATGGATTAAGGAAACCCCATTGAAGCTGGAATTGCGGAACAGCTTGTCGGTCAAGTTGCTCAGGGTCGTGCTGCTGTCGGCGCTGGCGGTCGGCGTCGTGCTCAGCTGTGCGCAAATCATCTATGACACCTACAAGACCCGCCAGGCCGTGGACAGCGACGCCCAGCGCATCCTCGACATGTTCCGCGATCCTTCGACCCAGGCGGTTTACAGCCTCGACCGTGAAATGGGCATGCAGGTCATGGAAGGCCTGTTCCAGGACGAATCAGTGCGCATGGCCTCCATTGGCCATCCCAACGAAACCATGCTGGCAGAAAAGTCCCGCCCGCTGCAGGACATGTCCATGCGCTGGCTCACCGACCTCATCCTCGGCCAGGAGCGCACCTACACCACGCAACTGGTCGGCCGTGGACCTTACAGCGAATACTACGGCGACCTCAGCATTACCCTCGATACCTCCTCCTACGGCAAAGATTTCCTGATCAACGCGGTGATCATCTTCATATCCGGCGTGCTGCGGGCCATGGCCATGGGCCTGGTGCTTTACCTGGTCTACCACTGGCTGCTGACCAAACCGCTGTCGAAGATCATCGAGCACCTCACCCAGATCAACCCTGACCGCCCCAGCCAGCACCAGATACCGCTGCTCAAGGGCCACGAGAAAAACGAGCTGGGCCTGTGGGTGAACACCGCCAACCAGTTGCTGGCCTCGATCGAGCGCAACACCCATTTGCGCCACGAGGCGGAAAACAGCCTGCAGCGCATGGCCCAGTACGACTTCCTCACCGGCCTGCCCAACCGCCAGCAACTGCAGCAGCAACTGGACAAGATCCTCGTCGACGGCGGCCGCCTGCAGCACCGAGTGGCAGTGCTGTGCGTTGGCCTGGACGACTTCAAGGGTATCAACGAACAATTCAGCTACCAGGTCGGTGACCAGTTGCTGCTGGCCCTGGCCGATCGACTACGCGCCCACAGCGGCCGCCTGGGCGCTCTGGCGCGGCTGGGCGGCGACCAGTTCGCCCTGGTACAGGCCAATATCGAGCAGCCCTACGAGGCTGCCGAACTGGCGCAAAGCATCCTTGATGACCTGGAAGTACCGTTCGACCTCGACCACGAGCAAATCCGCCTGCGCGCGACCATCGGCATCACCCTGTTCCCCGAAGACGGTGACAGCACCGAAAAACTGCTGCAGAAAGCCGAACAGACCATGACCCTGGCCAAGGCCCGCTCGCGCAACCGCTACCAGTTCTATATCGCCAGCGTCGACAGCGAGATGCGTCGCCGTCGCGAACTGGAAAAGGACCTGCGTGAAGCCCTGCCCCGCAACCAGCTGTACCTGGTGTACCAGCCACAGATCAGCTACCGCGACCACCGGGTGGTTGGCGTAGAGGCCCTGCTACGCTGGCAGCACCCGGAACTGGGCATGGTGCCACCCGACCAGTTCATCCCCTTGGCCGAGCAGAACGGCAGCATCATCAGCATCGGCGAATGGGTGCTTGACCAGGCCTGCCGGCAACTGCGCGAATGGCACGACCAGGGCTTCAGCGACCTGCGCATGGCGGTCAACCTGTCTACCGTGCAACTGCACCACAGCGAGCTGCCACGGGTGGTCAACAACCTGCTGCAAGCCTATCGCCTACCACCGCGCAGCCTGGAACTGGAAGTCACCGAAACCGGCCTGATGGAAGACATCAGCACCGCCGCCCAGCACCTTTTGAGCCTGCGCCGCTCCGGGGCGCTGATTGCCATCGACGATTTCGGCACCGGCTACTCGTCCCTCAGCTATCTGAAGTCGCTGCCCCTGGACAAGATCAAGATCGACAAGAGTTTCGTTCAGGACCTGCTCGACGACGATGACGACGCCACCATCGTTCGCGCCATCATCCAGCTGGGCAAGAGCCTGGGGATGCAGGTGATCGCCGAGGGCGTGGAAACGGCCGAGCAGGAAACCTACATCGTTGCCCAGGGTTGCCACGAGGGCCAGGGCTACCACTACAGCAAGCCCCTTTCGGCCCGTGAACTGACCCACTTCCTCAAACAAGCGCAACGCAACCGGGTTTCGGTGTCCTGAGGCACCTGCCCGGTTACAGGCCGAGCCCCTGATTTACATGAATTGCGCGCCCGCCCCTTTACAGCAAATGCAAATCTTTCGCATGATGTTGTAGTTTTGCGTGCCACGGCGCACGGTCCACCCTTTGGTCCAACCACACGATGCAGGAAAACCAATAATGATTCGAATGCCTCTGGCCTCCGCCAGTCTGCTGGCCATTGCCATCGCCCTCGCCGGTTGCGGTGAAGGCAAGGACGAAAAAGCCGCCGCGCCGCAAGCCCAGGCACCTGCTGCTGCCACCACCGCTGCGCCAGGGGCTGTCGACGAAGCAGCCGGCAAAGCCGTGGTCAAGCATTACACCGACATGGTCTACGCCGTGTACAGCGACTCGCTGAGCACTGCCAAGACGCTGCAGACCGCGGTCGACGCGTTCCTGGCCAAGCCCAACGACGAAACCCTGAAAGCCGCCAAGGAAGCCTGGTTCGCCGCGCGCGTACCGTACCTGCAGAGCGAAACCTTCCGCTTTGGCAACACCATCATCGACGACTGGGAAGGCCAGGTGAACGCCTGGCCCCTGGACGAAGGCCTGATCGACTACGTCGACAAGAGCTACGAGCACGCCTTGGGCAACCCGGGGGCCAGCGCCAACATCATCGCCAACACCGAGATCCAGGTGGGTGAAGAGAAGGTCGACGTCAAGGACATCACCCCCGAGAAACTGGCTAGCCTGAACGAGCTGGCTGGCTCCGAGGCCAACGTTGCCACGGGCTATCACGCCATCGAATTCCTGCTCTGGGGCCAGGACCTGAACGGCACCGGCCCTGGCGCTGGCAACCGCCCGGCATCCGACTACCTGGAAGGCCAGGGCGCTACCGGCGGCCACAACGACCGCCGCCGCGCCTACCTGAAAGCGGTTACCGACCTGCTGGTGACCGACCTCGAAGAGATGGTCGGCAACTGGGCACCGAACGTCGCCGACAACTACCGCGCCAAGCTGGAAGCCGAGCCCGTCAACGACGGCCTGCGCAAGATGCTGTTCGGCATGGGCAGCCTGTCGCTGGGCGAACTGGCTGGCGAGCGCATGAAAGTTTCGCTGGAAGCCAACTCGCCGGAAGACGAGCAAGACTGCTTCAGCGACAACACTCACTACTCGCACTTCTACGACGCCAAGGGCATCCGCAACGTCTACCTGGGCGAGTACACCCGCCCGGACGGCACCAAGCTGACCGGCCCTAGCCTGTCGTCGCTGGTCGCCAAGGTTGACCCGGCCGCCGATGCAGCCCTCAAGGCCGATCTGGAAGCCACCGAGGCCAAGCTTCAGGTGATCGTAGACCACGCCCTCAAAGGCGAGCACTACGACCAGCTGATCGCCGCCGACAACGCTGCCGGCAACCAGGTTGTACGGGACGCCATCGCCGCCCTGGTCAAGCAGACCGGGTCGATCGAACAGGCCGCGGGCAAGCTGGGCATTGCCAACCTGAACCCGGACACTGCGGATCACGAGTTCTGATCCTGCTGTAGCGCTTCACCGCAAACGCCCGGCCTTGTGCCGGGCGTTTTCGTTTGCTGCCGGGTAAAACGCTTCCCGCTGCCTGGCGTGCGCGCAGATGCTCATCCTGTAGGCCTTCGATCAAACCTAACAGGAGGCACAGTGCTGCAGATTCTTGATGTCTGGGGCGAAGGCCGAATCGTCCAGCGCATGAATGGGGAAGACCTCATCACCGGATTCAACGATGCGTACAACCTGAACAAGGCTGGCCAGCTCATCTCCAACGGGCCGTTCGCTGGCGGGCACATTCCCAACCTCATCGTCGTATACGAATACGATGCTCCGGACTTTCCCCTCGACGACCATGCAGTCCCTCACGTGACGCTGATGGGCGCTCCGATCACCCACCGTGTGGCCGAGGAAATGTGCCGGGTAGTTGCCCGCCCCGGCAAGATCTACCTCTACGACCCCAACGAAACCGACCGCCGGATGTTCGAGGCAGTCGCCATTGACCATGGGATGCAGCTGCTCGGTCGCTTTCATCCCGCCGAGCTCGACCCCCCGTTCAACGAAATCACCTTGCTCGCGGCCTATGTCTATCGCGCCCCGACCAGCCCATTACCACGCCCGAAAACTGAACATTGAAAGGAAAACACTACATGGCCAACGTCACCTACTTACGCTCCATCGCCAATAACACCCCTTATACCTTGACCCTGATCGACGGTGAAAACCGCAGCAACAGCCTGGCAGTCGGCGCACAGCACGTCTGGAATGGCTCGCTGGCCATCCCGTGGATCGGCAGATCGACTGAGAACCACAAGGCCTTGCGCCTGATACTCGGCCCGTCTGCCGACACCAGCATCTGGATATTCCAGGATTACTGGCAACCTGCGCACATGGACGCGGTCAAGTGCATTACCGCCTCCTCCATGGAATACACCAGCGAAGAAGTCATCGAAGTCACCGGCGATAATCGCGGTGGTGGCAACAAGAACCTGATCGTCAACCTGGTCAACCGACACTTCATGCTCTATATGGCCTGACCAACCGCGCTCGCAGCGATTTCATCAAGCAAACGCAAATTGCTCTTATTCAATGATCCTGGGCCTGCTAAGCTGCACGCCGGTTTTTCGCTCACGCCCAGGATTCTCGATGTCCTTGTCGCTGTCCCGACTCCCCCCCCTGCTGCTGGCCCTGGCCTTGGCTGCCTGTGACGACGCCCCGCGTTTCACCCACGCCGAGCCCGGCGAAGCGTTGTCGGGTGGCCAGGCGACCGTGCAGCGCAGCGACCGCAATGCCTATTCCCTGCCCTCGGCCAACCTCTCGCCAGAGCTACGCCTGGACTTCGCCGTGGGTAACAGCTTCTTTCGCAACCCCTGGGTGATCGCGCCGTCAACCACCACCGCGCGTGATGGTCTGGGCCCGTTGTTCAATACCAACGCCTGTCAGAACTGCCACGTGCGCGACGGCCGTGGCCACCCGCCAGAGCCGGGCGACAGCAACGCGGTGGGTATGCTGGTACGCCTGTCGATCCCCGACCAACCCTACCTGGCCAAAGTGATCGAGCGCCTCGGCGTGGTGCCAGAGCCCGTCTACGGTACCCAGTTGCAGGACATGGCCATCCCCGGCGTGGCGCCCGAAGGCAAGGTGCGGGTGAGCTACACCCGCGAAACCGTGTCATTCAAGGACGGCCACCAGGTCGAGCTGCGCAAGCCGGCCCTGCAAATCACCCAGCTCGGCTATGGAGTGATGCACCCCGACACGCGCTTTTCTGCGCGGGTGGCACCACCGATGATCGGCCTGGGCCTGCTTGAAGCGATCCCCGAAGCCGACCTGCTGGCCAACGAAGACCCGGACGACCGTAACCGCGATGGCATCCGCGGGCGGGCCAACCGTGTGTGGGACGACGCCCAGGGCAAAACAGTGATCGGCCGCTTCGGCTGGAAAGCCGGGCAGCCCAACGTCAACCAGCAGAACGTGCACGCCTTTGCCGGCGACATGGGCCTGACCAGCACCCTGCTGCCCAACGACGATTGCACCCAGGCACAAACCGGCTGCCTGGCTGCGCCCAACGGCGATGGTGCCGATGGCGAGAAAGAAGTCAGCGACAACATCCTGCGCCTGGTCACGTTCTACACCCGCAACCTGGCTGTGCCGGCCCGCCGCGACGTCGGCTCGCCACAGGTACTGGCGGGCAAGAACCTGTTCTACCAGGCGGGTTGCCAAGGTTGCCACACACCGCAGTTCACCACCGCCGCCGACGCCACCGAACCCGCGTTGGCCAACCAGGTCATACGCCCCTACAGCGACCTCCTGCTGCATGACATGGGCCCGGGGCTGGCCGACGAGCGCACCGAATTCGCCGCCAACGGCCAGGACTGGCGTACGCCGCCACTGTGGGGCATCGGCCTGAGCGAAACGGTCAGTGGCCATAGCCAGTTCCTGCATGACGGCCGCGCCCGCAACCTGCTTGAGGCCGTGCTGTGGCACGGTGGCGAAGCCGAGGCGGCACGCAATTTCGTACTCACTTTCGATGCCGAGCAGCGCGCTGCGTTGCTCGCGTTCCTGAACTCACTTTAAACGCGCAAAGGAGCCGGGCATGTTCCGACCCAAACTGTTGTTCACCAGCCTCGCCGCACTCGCCCTCGGTGCCTGCTCGCCACAAGACCCGCAAGCAGTGACCTCCGCCGCCATCGCCAACCAGGTGATCCTGCCTACCTACAGCCGCTGGGTCGAAGCCGATCGAACGCTGGCTGCCAGTGCCCTGGCCTATTGCGAAGGCAAGGAAAGCCTGGACAAAGCCCGCGCCGACTTCCTCAACGCACAAAAAGCCTGGGCCGAGCTGCAACCGCTGCTGGTCGGCCCGTTGGCCGAAGGAAACCGCGCCTGGCAGGTACAATTCTGGCCCGACAAGAAAAACCTAGTCGGCCGTCAGGTCGAGCAACTGGTCAACGGCGACAAGCCCGTTGATGCTGAGGTCTTGGGCAAGTCCAGCGTGGTGGTGCGTGGCCTTTCGGCCTATGAGTACATCCTGTTCGACAGCAAGCCGGACATCGCCACGGCCGAACAGAAAGCCCGCTACTGCCCGCTGCTGGTGGCCATCGGCGCGCACCAGAAGGCCTTGGCAGAGGAGATTCTCAAAGGCTGGAACAGCACCGACGGCATGCTTTCGCAGATGACCAAGTTCCCCAACCAGCGCTATGCCGACTCCCATGAGGCTATCGCCGATCTGCTGCGCGCCCAGGTGACCGCCCTGGACACCCTGAAGAAGAAGCTCGGCGCACCGATGGGCCGTCAGAGCAAGGGCATCCCGCAGCCGCTGCAGGCCGAGGCCTGGCGCAGCCACAACTCGATGAACAGCCTGCAGGCCAGCCTCAAGGCCGCCGAAGCCGTCTGGGTCGGGGTAGACAACCAGGGCCTGCGCGGCCTGTTGCCCAGCGATCAGAAAGCGCTGGCGGACAAGATCGACGCCGCCTACGCTACCTCGCTCAAGTTGCTTGCCGACAACCAGAAAACGCTCGGTGAGCTGCTGGCCGACGACGCCGGCCAGCAAACCCTCAACCAGATCTACGACAGCTTGAATGTCGTCCACCGCCTGCACGAAGGCGATCTGGCCAAGGCACTGAACATCCAGCTGGGCTTCAATGCCAACGACGGTGACTGATCATGCTGCGACGCCAGGCACTCAAACTCGGTAGCGTATTGCTCAGTGCCCTCACCTTGGGCGGCTGGAGCCTGTTCCGCAGCAAAGGCAGCGAACCCTTGCTGCTCTCGGCGCGTGACAACGGCGACGGCCAGCACTATGCCGTAGGTTTTCGCCTGGACGGTACACAGGTGTTCAGCACGCAGGTCGCTCAGCGTTGCCATGCCATCATCCACCACCCCGAGCAGCCAATCGCTCTGTTCGTCGCCCGCCGCCCAGGTACCGAAAGCTACCTGATCGACCTGCGTGACGGGCGCCTGCTGCAAACGGTAGCCTCGCAGCCGAACCGGCACTTCTATGGCCACGCCGTCGTGCACAAAGGCGGCGAATGGCTGTATGCCACCGAGAACGACACCACCGACCCAGGGCGCGGCGTGCTTGGCGTGTACCGTTTCGAAGGCGAACGCCTGGTGCACACCGGTGAAATCCCGACCCACGGTATCGGCCCGCACGAGGTTGCCTGGCTGCCTGACGGTGAAACGCTGGTCGTGGCCAACGGCGGTATCCGTACCGAAGCCGAAAGCCGTGTCGAGATGAACCTCGACGCCATGCAACCGAGCCTGGTGCTGATGCAGCGCGACGGCACCCTGTTGAGCAAGGAAACCCTGGCCCAGCAGATGAACAGCGTGCGACACCTGGCAGTGGCCAGCGATGGCACCATCGCCGCCTGCCAGCAGTTCATGGGCGATGCCGATGAAATTGCCGAGCTGCTGGCGATCAAGCGCCCGGGCGAGCCATTCAAGGCCTTCCCGGTACCGGAGCGGCAACTGCAAGCCATGGCCCAATACACCGCAAGCGTTGCCATCCACAGCGAGCTGCGGCTGGTGGCGCTGACGGCACCGCGGGCCAACCGCCTGTTCATCTGGGACCTGGACAGCGGCGCTGTGCGGCTGGATGCCCCGATGCCCGACTGCGCAGGCGTTGGCGCGGTGAAGGACGGCTTTGTCGTCACCTCCGGGCAGGGCCGCTGCCGGTTCTACGATTGCCGCAAGGCCGAACTGGTCGGGCAACCGATGAACCTGCCGTCCGGCTTCTGGGACAACCACCTGCATCTCGTCTGATTGTTCTGTTGCACTCACTGGCCTTCTCGCAGCTAAAGCCGATCCCACAGGGTTCTACACAGTCCCTGTAGGAGCGGCTTTAGCCGCGAAAAGGCCGGCACAGGCATTTCACCCCCCCACCTCCGGAAAAACAGTCAATACTTCCCCCATCCACACGTGGGCAGGATCGCCCGTTGTCGTGTAGAAGCGAATAACAACTGCATCCAAGGAACCGGACCTATGCTGCGCCGCCGCATGCTCATCATGTTGGCCGTGGTTCTGCTGATCGTGCTGGCCCTGGGGGGTTACAAAGCCTTCTCGATCTACCAGCAGATCCAGATGTTCACTGCCCCCAAGCCCCCTATCACCGTGGCGGCTGCCATGGCTGAACAGCGCCCGTGGCAAGAGCGCCTGCCCGCTGTCGGCAGCCTCAAGGCGCTGCAGGGTGTGGATCTGAGCCTGGAGGTGGAAGGCATCGTCAAATCCCTGCACTTCGACTCAGGCCAGCAGGTCAAGGCCGGGCAACTGCTCTTGCAGCTCAATGACGATCAGGAAACAGCCCTGCTCGGTACCGCCCTGGCCGACCTGGGCCTGGCCAAGGTCGACTTCGGCCGTGGCAGCCAGCTGGTGGGCGATTCGGCCATCTCCCGCGGCGAGTTCGACCGCCTTTCCTCCCAGTACCGGCGCAACCAGGCGGTGGTCGAGCAGCTTAAGGCGCAGAAGATCAAGAAACGCATCAATGCACCTTTCAGCGGCACCATCGGCATCCGCCAGGTGGACATCGGCCAGTACCTGGCCGCCGGCACTGTGATCGCCACCCTGCAAGACACCTCCAGCCTGTACGTAGACTTCAACGTGCCGGAACAGGCGCTGCCACACCTGAGCCTGGGCCAGAAAGTGCTGGTGCAAGTGGCCGCCTACCCGGGTCAGCGCTTCCCCGGCAGCCTCAGCGCCATCAACCCCAAGGTCGAGGAAACCACGCGCAACCTGCTGGTACGCGCCACCATGGCCAACCCCGACGGCAAACTGCTGCCAGGCATGTTCGCCAGCCTGTTGATCCTGCTGCCCAACCCGCAGCCGCAAGTGGTGGTGCCGGAAAGCGCCATTACCTACACCCTGTATGGCAACTCGGTGTATGTCGCCTCACCGAAAAAGGACAAGGACGGCAAGCCGGAATACGACGACAAGGGCCAACCCCAGCTGGTCGCCGAACAGCGCACGGTAAAGACTGGCGAGCGCCGAGACGGCGTGGTTGTAGTCAGCGAAGGCCTGCAGGCCGGGGAACAGGTGGTCACCGCCGGGCAGCTGAAACTCACACCCGGTGCCGCAATACGCATTGGCCAGGACAACGCCCTCAAGCCCGAACCGGGCGCAGCGGCCAAGGACTCAGGAGGCTGACATGGCGTTCACCGACCCGTTCATCCGCCGCCCGGTGCTGGCCAGCGTGGTCAGCCTGCTGATTCTGCTGCTCGGCTTCCAGGCCTGGAACAAGCTGCAGATCCGCCAGTACCCGCAAATGGAAAACGCCCTGATCACGGTCACCACCGCCTACCCCGGGGCCAACGCCGAAACCATCCAGGGTTATATCACCCAGCCATTGCAGCAAAGCCTGGCCAGCGCCGAAGGCATCGACTACATGACCTCGGTGAGCCGGCAGAATTTCTCGATCATTTCCATTTACGCGCGCATTGGCGCCGACAGCGACCGGCTGTTCACCGAGCTGCTGGCCAAGGCCAATGAGGTGCGAAACAAGCTACCCCAGGACTCCGAAGACCCGGTACTGAGCAAGGAAGCTGCCGACGCCTCGGCGCTGATGTACGTCAGCTTCTACAGCAAGGAAATGAGCAACCCGCAAATCACCGACTACCTGTCACGGGTTATCCAGCCCAAGCTGGCCACTCTGCCGGGCATGGCCGAGGCGGAGATCCTCGGCAACCAGGTGTTCGCCATGCGCCTGTGGCTGGACCCGGTGAAGCTGGCCGGTTTCGGCCTTTCGGCTACCGACGTGACCAATGCCGTGCGCCGCTACAACTTCCTTTCCGCCGCTGGCGAGGTGAAAGGCGAATACGTGGTCACCAGCGTCAACGCCAGCACCGAACTGAAGTCGGCCGAGGCGTTCGCCGCCCTGCCGCTCAAGACCAGCGGTGACAGCCGCGTGCTGCTGGGCGATGTGGCGCGGGTCGAGATGGGCGCAGAAAACTACGACACGGTCAGCTCGTTCGACGGCACCCCGTCGGTCTATATCGGCATCAAGGCCACCCCGGCCGCCAACCCACTGGATGTCATCAAGGAAGTGCGGCGCATCATGCCTGAGCTGGAAAGCCAGCTGCCCTCGGCATTGAAAGTGTCGATTGCCTACGACGCCACGCGGTTCATCCAGGCCTCGATCGACGAAGTGATCAAGACCTTGGGCGAAGCGGTGTTGATCGTCATCGTCGTGGTGTTCCTGTTCCTTGGTGCCCTGCGCTCGGTACTGATTCCGGTGGTGACCATACCGCTGTCGATGATCGGTGTACTGTTCTTCATGCAGATGATGGGCTACTCGCTCAACCTGCTGACCCTGCTCGCCATGGTGCTGGCCATCGGCCTGGTCGTGGACGATGCCATTGTGGTGGTGGAAAACATTCACCGGCACATGGAAGAAGGCAAGTCGCCGTTCGACGCAGCCCTGGAAGGCGCGCGCGAAATTGCCATGCCAGTGGTGTCCATGACCATCACCCTTGCCGCCGTGTATGCACCGATCGGCTTCCTCACCGGGCTCACCGGCGCGCTGTTCAAGGAGTTTGCCCTGACGCTGGCCGGGGCGGTGATCATTTCCGGTATCGTTGCCCTGACCCTGTCACCGATGATGTGCGCCCTGCTGCTGCGCCGGGAGCAGAACCCGAGCGGCCTGGCCCACCGCCTCGATCAGCTGTTCGAACGCCTGAAAGGGCGCTACCAGCGCGTGCTGCACGCCACCCTCGACAGCCGGCCGGTGGTGCTGGTGTTTGCCGTGATCATCCTGTGCCTGATCCCGGTGCTGCTCAAATTCACCCAGAACGAACTGGCGCCCAACGAGGACCAGGGGGTGATTTTCATGATGAGCAGCTCGCCTCAACCGGCCAACCTCGACTACCTCAACGCCTACACCGACCAGTTCACACCGCTGTTCAAGGCCTTCCCCGAGTATTACTCGTCGTTTCAGATCAACGGCTTCAACGGCGTGCAGACCGGTATCGGTGGTTTTTTGCTCAAGCCCTGGAACGAGCGCGAACGCACACAGATGGAGCTACTGCCGCTGGTGCAGGCCAAACTCGAGGAAATCAGCGGGCTGCAGATCTTCGGCTTCAACCTGCCTTCGTTACCCGGCACTGGCGAGGGCTTGCCATTCCAGTTCGTGATCAATACCGCTGGCGACTACCCGGCACTGCTGGACGTGGCCCAACGCATCAAGACGCGCGCTCAGGAGTCGGGCAAGTTCGCCTTCCTCGATATCGATCTTGCCTTCGACAAACCCGAAGTGGTGGTGGACATCGACCGGGCAAAGGCGGCGCAGATGGGGGTGTCGATGGACACCCTCGGCGGCACCCTGGCGACCCTGCTGGGCGAGGCGGAAATCAACCGTTTCACCCTTGAAGGCCGCAGTTACAAGGTGATCGCCCAGGTTGAACGGCCTTACCGCGACAACCCCGGCTGGCTGAACAACTACTACGTGAAGAACGACCAGGGCCAGTTGCTGCCGCTGTCGACCCTGATCACCCTCACCGACCGCGCTCGCCCACGCCAGCTCAACCAGTTTCAGCAACTGAACGCTGCGATCATCCAGGGCCTCCCCATGGTCAGCCTGGGCGAAGCGCTGAAGACCGTGCAGGACATCGCTCGCGAAGAGGCCCCGGAAGGCTTTGCCTTCGACTACGCCGGCGCGGCCCGCCAGTATGTACAGGAAGGAAGCGCACTGTGGGTCACCTTCGGCCTGGCGCTGGCGATCATTTTCCTCGTGCTGGCTGCACAGTTCGAAAGCTTCCGCGACCCGTTGGTGATTCTGGTGACAGTGCCGTTGTCGATCTGTGGCGCGCTTTTGCCGCTGTTCCTGGGCGTGTCGAGCATGAACATCTACACCCAGGTTGGGCTGGTGACATTGATCGGGCTTATCAGCAAGCACGGTATCCTGATCGTCGAGTTCGCCAATCAGCTACGCGATGAGCGTGGCCTGAGTGTGCGCGAAGCGATCGAGGAAGCAGCGGCCATTCGCCTGCGGCCGGTGCTGATGACCACTGCGGCTATGGTGTTCGGCATGGTGCCGCTGATTCTGGCAAGCGGGGCCGGAGCGGTCAGCCGGTTTGACATCGGTATGGTGATTGCCACCGGGATGTCGATTGGCACGCTGTTTACCTTGTTTGTGTTGCCGTGCATCTACACCCTGCTGGCGCACAAGGCGAGCGCCAAGGCACCTGCAATCGCTTGAACCCTACCTGGGGGCTTGCCCGCGAAGAGGCCGGTAAGCCAGACGCAAAAAGCCAAAGGCCCCGCAATCGCGAGGCCTCTGGCTTTTCCAGCTAACGCAGGGTTCATCCCTGTGGCCGCAACCCTTGACGCAGGCCAAACAGGAACAGCAAAAGGTCCTGGTCCGGCTCGCTCCGGGCCTGCTGCTGCGGTTTTGCATCCCGCGGCAACGCGCACTGGTCTGCCATCTCAGCCTTGCTGAACACGGTTGGCCTCGGCTCTTCCCAGGCAGCCACCGCCACGGTGGTCACCGCCAGGCCAGCTACCAGGAACAAAGCTCGAGCAATTTCTAGTTTCATTACTCTAACCCTTTGACAGCGCTGCCAAACGCCATCTTGTAAAAGTAGAGCAGCGTCCGCCATTCCGCGTCATTGAGCGACGAATGGCGGCGTAGCTGACGCAAGTCATTGCCGGCCGCCCGCTGGCAGCTGATACGCCGCCTGCACTTTTCCAGGTCCAGCAGCGCCACTTCGACGCGGGCCTGCTCGCCCTCGCCAATTACCTTGATGAATACGTGCTTGCCATACAGGCAGCCGTGCTGCCAGTGCCCCAGGTGCATCCGCGCCAGGTTGTCCGCCAGGTCCTTGAGCATGCGCTCATGCACCACCTGCGGGTAACGCTCGCGGGCACCTTCGGCATGCCAGGTGTCGAGTTCGACAAAACCGTCCAGCGCTTCGCTGACCAGCAGCGCGCGCCACTGGTGCTGGGCATCGCGCTGCGCGCCACAGAAGACGATGCGCGGTACACGCACGCCCAACTGCTCGAAACTGTTCAGTGCATCGAGTTCACGCAACACGGTCGGCCGACCAAAAGGGTGCAGCAGGCTGCGGTAGATATGCCCGACCTGGCGTTTGGCATACAACAGCTTGCCATCGGCATCGTTGAGGCGTTGCACGCCACTCTCGCCGCCGCGGCGCTGGTTAGGCTCCTCGACCCACTCGCCTTGCTGGCGCCAGTAAAAATCGAACTGCGCTTCCCCTTTATGGGCTACAGCCATCAAACACTACCCCTTACGCAATACATAGACCCGCCACATGGCATAGAACGGCAGGAAGTCGAGGCGTTCCTGGATTCTGAAGCCGGCGGCCCTGAATTCTTCTTCGACCGTTTCGGCAGGTAACACGAAACGGTTCTGGTAATTATCCTGCTCGGCCTTGGCGCTACGGCGTTGCTCCAGCTTTTTCCGCCGCCAGGCCTTGAAGTTGCCATCCACCCACAGGGAAAGGATCACACTATCACGGCTAACCCGTTGAAATTCCGAAAGAATGGTCTTTCTGTGCGCCGACTCGCCAATGTGATGGAACAGGCGCATGCAGAAAATACTGTCCACCGCGTTATCTGGCAGGTCGATGGCAAATGCAGAAGTCTGCAAAGGCCGTACCCGTGCCACAACTTCTGGCGGTTGCGCCGCACAGGCTGTCTCGATCATGGCCTCGGAGTTGTCGGCACCGATGATTACCCGATTGGGCTTTTCCGCCAACAGCGGCCAGAAACGGCCCGCTCCGCATGGCAGGTCGAGTACCAGGCCAGGCTCGCCCGCCAATGCCAAGGCGCGGCGCGCCAACTGCTCATCTCGCTTGTGGGAAAGGCGTCGCGCCAGGCCGTCCTGGTGCTTGAGAAAGTACTCGCGCGCATGGTCTTTGTCGTACTTCTCGGAAAATTCAAGCTTGATGGGGCTACGCATTGGGCATCTCCTGACTCCATTGCGCCCACACTAGTCATGCAAGCGTTGGAATCAGGTCATGCCAATGTGAAAAAAACGTTGGGCGCCAGTTGACCTGATACAAGAAATTACTCGACCAGGGCGTCCGGGTCGCCTTTGGCCGCGGTGTTGCTCAGGTCCACCTGGAAGCGGCAGCCATGCGGCAAGGTGGATGTCAGGGTGACACGCCAACCTTGGTCGTCGCAGATCCGCTGCACCAGCGAAAGCCCCAGCCCAAGCCCCTCGCCACGCCGTTCATCGCCCCGCACGAACGGTCTGAACATGGCCTCACGCTGCTCTTCGGGGATACCCACGCCACTGTCCTCTACGCTGAAACCGTTGGCTTCCAGACTCAGGCGGATATACCCACTGTCGGTGTAGTGCGCCGCATTGCGCAGCAGGTTGCCCATCACCGACTGCAGGAAGGTGGCGTTGTACAGCACAGGGCTAGCGCTCACGCGGCCATCGAAATACAGGGTGAGGCCTTTCTGTTCGATGGTGTCGCGCCACACCCCGATGAGCTCGTCGGCCACTTCGCGCAGGGTCGCCCGTGACGCCACTGCCCCCTCATCACGCTGCGCGCGGGCCAACATGAGGAAGGTCTTGACCAGCTCGCGCATCTCTTCGGTGGCCCGCGCCACGCGCTCCACCTGGCTACGCGCGCGGGCATCGAGGCCAGGGTTTTCCATCAGAAGCTCACACGAGGTCGCCAACACCATCAACGGCGTGCGCAGCTCGTGGCTGACGTCGCTGGTGAACAGCCGCTCGCGGGTCAGCGCATCACGCAGGCGGCCCAGGGTATCGTCGAAAGCCACTGCAAGCTGGCCGACTTCGTCTGCCGCATAATCCGGAGCCAGCGGCGGGGCCAGGCCCAGTAGTTGATCGCGGTGGCGCACCTGACGCGCCAGGCGGATGACCGGTGCCATTACCCGACGTGCAACCAGCCAGCCAAGGATGACCGCCAGCACCAGGCTGAGCACGAAGCCCACCACAACCACGGCAAACAGCACGCGCTCGCGCTCCTCGAAGTCGCTCTGGTCCTGCAGCAGTACATAACGGCGACCATCGACGATCTCGACCATGGCGTGGTAGGACAGCTGGTCTCGGAACACCTCGTGGAAACCGCGGTCGAGGTGACGCAGGTCCTTGGGCAGCTCGAAGTCGTCACGCCCGCCGCTGAAATAGAACAGCTGGTCTGGGCGAGGCCGATGACTCCAGTCACTGACGCTGTCCATACGCAGCAGGCGCTGCAGGTCACCGCCCAGTACCGAGGAAATCAGTCGCTCTTCGACCAGGTGCACCGTGCCGACGATACCGAATGCGAAGGCCCCGGCCACCAGCGCGCTCATCAGGGCAAAGGCGATGATGATGCGCTGGGCAAGGCTTTGCTTAAACTCCATCGCGGCCCTCGGCGAGGCGATAGCCGACGCCATGGACGGTATGCAGCAACGGTTTTTCAAACGGTTTGTCGATCACCTGGCGCAGTTGATGCACATGGCTGCGCAGGCTGTCGCTATCAGGGCAGTCGTCGCCCCACAAGGCTTCTTCCAGCACCTCGCGGCGCAGTACGTGCGGGCTTTTCTGCATCAGTACCGCCAGCAGCTTGAGGCCGACCGGGTTGAGCTTCAGCAGACGACCCTGGCGGGTTACCTCGAGGGTATCGAGGTCGTAGCTCAGGTCAGCCACCTGCAGGGTGCGGCGCCCACCGCCCTGGGCACGGCGCAGCACCGCTTCGATGCGCGCCGCCAGCTCCGACAGGGCAAATGGCTTGAGCAGGTAGTCGTCAGCCCCCGAGCGGAAGCCCTGCAGGCGGTCGTCCAGCTGGTCACGGGCAGTGAGCATGATCACCGGCGTGTCACGGCGGGCATCTTCGCGCAGGCGCTTGCACAGGGTGTAGCCATCGATGCCTGGCAGCATGATGTCGAGTACGATCAGGTCGTAGTGTTCGGTGGCGGCCAGATGCAGCCCGGACAGGCCATCCTGGGCGCAGTCGACGGTGTAGCCTTTCATGCCCAGGTAATCGGCCAGGTTGGCCAGGATATCGCGGTTGTCTTCAACCAAAAGAATGCGCATCGGTTTCTCCTGTGCGGCGCTTCTCGCTGTGGTGCGCGGCAGGCGCAGCTTAAGGCCTATGCCTGCACGGTGCCAGCCCTGGGGAAAATTCACCGCACTTGACGGTTTTTTCACTGATCCTTCACGGACACAGGATAGCGGGCGGCCGACAATACCCGATCTTTTTCGCGCCCTGGAGCCGTCATGCAGCAACGCACCCGCCCTCGCCCTATCAACTACTGGCTGTACCTGGGAATTCCCCTGGCGACTGCGGTGGCCTTGATCCTGCTGGAGCTGACTTCAGTCGACATGGATGTCGCCAACCTGTTCTTCGACCCCGCTGCCGGGCAGTTCATTGGCCGCCACAGTTACCTGTTGGAAAACATCCTGCATGATCGGGTCAAGCAAGTGGTGATCCTGTTGGGGGTGATATCGCTGCTGACCTTTGCCGCGAGCTTTTTCTGGAAGCGCCTGTTTGGCTGGCGCCGTGAACTGGGCTGCCTGGCGCTGGCACTGGGCTTGTCCACGGCGTTTGTCACGCCGCTGAAAAAAGTCACCCAGGTGCAGTGCCCCTGGAGCCTGACCCAGTTTGGCGGCACCGAAACCTACAGCAAGCTGCTGGAACCACGGCCGCCTACCGACAAGCCTGGCCTGTGCTGGCCGGGCGGGCATGCAGCGACCGGTTTCTGCCTGTTCGCCTTGTTCTTCATGCTGCGGGATCGCAAGCCGCGTCTGGCACGGGTGGCGTTTGTAGTGGCCTTGACAGCAGGGTCGATACTGTCGGTGGGCAGGATGATGCAGGGGGCGCACTTCCTGTCGCACAATGTGTGGACGGCAGTGTTCTGCTGGTTGATCGGATTGGGGTCGTATTACCTGGTTCTCTATCGGCGGGGGCTGGCCGAGGTGCCCGTCGCCGAGCGCAGCGCCGCATGAAAGAGGGGCCGCTTTGCGGCCCTTCGCACTTCAAATGCTACTCAGGCATGCTCGACGAACACATCAGCAAACACCTGTCCCCGCGGTACCCCTGTCATGAACATGCGCCGGGCAAACCGCTCGACACTCCCCGGTGCCCCACACAGCAGCGCCACCGTCTGTCGCGACAACAGCCGCATCCCGGCCAACGCTTCATCCACATGCTCCACCAGCACCAGCTCGACACTGACCCCTGGCAGCTTCAGCAGCTTCTCCGCCAGATAGTGCCCAGCCGGATCCCGCGCCACATGCACCACCCGGATTTCGCCCCGATGCCCCCGGCGCAACGCTTCGCGCAAGATACCCCAGAGCGGCGCCAGCCCGGTTCCCGCAGCCAGCAACCACAGCGGCCGCTCCTGCCAATCAGGGTCGTAATGAAGGGCTCCGCCTCTGAACTCCCCCAAACGCATCTCATCGCCGACCTGCAGACCACGCGCCTTGTCGCAAAAGGCACCAGGCCGCTGGCAATCGATATGAAACTCGAGAAAATCATCCTCGCCCGGCAGGCTGGCCAAGGAATAAGGCCGAGCAACCGCGCCTAGCCACAGCACCACGTGCTGCCCCGCCTGGTAACGCACCACCCGATCGGGGCGCAACCGCAGGCGCAATACATCGCCAAACCAGTCCAACGCACAGACCTGTGCCGGTACACCACCCAGCAAGGGGTCGTATAGCGCCACACGCAGGTCCTCGACCACCCGGCACTGGCAAGCCAGACGCCAGCCCTGGGCGTGCTTCTCCAACGCCAATGCCTCGGGCAATGCGTCTGCCGGTTGCCCTTCCAGGCAGCGCACCAGGCAGGCGTGGCAACTGCCAGCACGGCAACTGTAAGGCACATTCAGCCCCGCCTCGTTGAGGGCATCGAGCAGGTTGCTGCCAATGGGCACAGTCCAACGGCGCAAGCCCACACAGATTATGGGCATGATTACAGTTTCTCCAAAACAAGGAACCCGACGGCGGGTTTCATGGCGAATGTACCACAGCGACGGCAGAATTATTTTTTACAATCAACGAATTGAGTGTCAACTGACAAATTTGACAGTTTAACCTTGATGGTTAACACATCACGCTGGGATCTCCTCAAGCGTGGAGGTACCCATCATGAAATTCACACCTATAAAATCAGAACTATTAGACCCTGACTATGGCGAACAAGGCATTGCTTATCCAGACCTGAACTTGGTGTCAATAAACGCCTCAACAGTCTCAGCCAAAGATGATAAATGGCGCCTGTGCGTAGGTCAGACCCGTATTGGCGATGCGTTGGGTTATGCGCTCATGCGCATAGACCACAACGGGAAATTGGATACTACGTTTGGCAAAGGCGGCTTGGCTACCGGAACCTTCAAAGAGGGCTTCAACTCTTCATCCGCAGGCATTCATCTGCACGGCGAGCACATCATCATCACGGGCACCTGCCGCGACCCATCGACCAACTTGGAGTTGCCGGCGCTGGCTCGTTTCACTGCGAACGGGCAGTTGGACACCCGATTCGGCAGCCATGGACACAAGGTCATCGAACTGCCCCCGGCACCTCCGAAGTCCTCAACAAATCCGACAACGAATCCGGCAGCGGCACCGCCCCTCACCAGCATATCCAGCACAGACGGAGTTTTTGTTACCTACCAGTACCCCTGGTCACACAGCGTGCTGATGAAGTTTAACTTCGACGGAGATTACGACACCAGCTTCAATAAGGTTGGATATAAATTCCTGACCCCTCCTCAATCTTCCGAAAGCTCCGGAAAAGTCTGCTTGATCACAGGCAGAAAAATCTATGTCTGCGGCATCACTACAATCAAGGACGACAGTGGCCCCTACATAGTCTGCTTGAAAGACACCGGTTTGGAAGATGGAGAGTTTGGTGCGAATGGATATTTACTATCGGAGCTCGCGAGCGGCTTGTATTTCCATGATCTGGATACGCTGAATGATGAAGGCAGCATCGTTTGCATCGCCTCCGTGGGCCTGCAAAAAGGCTACCTGACGGCCTTTACGCGCAGCGGCTCGAAAATCCCCGGCTTCGGCGGCACCACCGAATTTGGTGGCGAGGGCGGGCAGTGGACAAGCGGATACGTCAACCGTTCCCTGGAGAAAATTATCACCTCCGGTTCCACGTTAGGCGGTGAAGAAGCTGATGTCGTCGTCGGGCGCTTCAACCTTGACGGAACTCCTGACACAGCATTTGGTGAAAACCGCGGCTGGGGACGCATTGCATTGGGTGACAGCATGGATATTGCCGTGAGATCCAGCGCCGAGGTGACTGGCAAAACCATCATCTGCGGAACCGATTTCGAGTCCGGTCGTGCCCGCGTGGGCTTTTTACTCCGTTGCAACACGGACAGTTGACCCCATCACCTCTGCTACGTTGTAGTGATCAAAGGCCGAGTTCACCTTAACCCGTGCACGAGCTCGGCCTGTACCCTCCATATTCTTCAGTCGGCTCACCCCCTATCACCACTCAGCCTCTTGGATACCTGTCGCCTGCGACGTCACGCTTGGCAGAAAAACCATGCCTGCCCGTTACCGACCATGGTCCAGACCGGCCGCAGGTGTGCCGGGCACGGATGCGCGCTATACTGCCGCGCCTTTTTCCGTCGGCCTGACCTGCCGGCGCCTTGCAAGGCGCTTCGACGTGCTGGTCGGCTATGTCGAGCGTCTTTTTGAATGTTCCCGTCTTTAAGAGGAGCGCGCTGCATGACCGTGATCAAGCAAGACGACCTGATTCAGAGCGTCGCCGACGCCCTGCAATTCATCTCGTACTACCACCCCGTCGATTTCATCCAGGCCATGCACGAGGCCTATCTGCGTGAGGAATCGCCTGCTGCACGCGATTCCATCGCCCAGATCCTGATCAACTCGCGCATGTGCGCCACCGGCCATCGTCCAATCTGCCAGGACACCGGTATCGTCACCGTGTTCATCCGCGTGGGCATGGACGTGCGCTGGGACGGCGCCACCATGAGCGTCGACGACATGATCAACGAAGGTGTGCGTCGCGCCTACAACCTGCCTGAAAACGTCCTGCGCGCTTCGATCCTGGCCGACCCGGCCGGTGCCCGCAAGAACACCAAGGACAACACCCCGGCAGTGATCCACTACTCCATCGTCCCCGGCGACAAGGTGGAAGTCGATGTCGCAGCCAAGGGTGGCGGCTCGGAAAACAAGTCGAAGATGGCCATGCTCAACCCGTCCGACTCGATCGTCGACTGGGTACTGAAGACCGTGCCGACCATGGGTGCTGGCTGGTGCCCGCCTGGCATGCTCGGCATCGGCATCGGCGGTACCGCCGAGAAGGCCGCGGTCATGGCCAAGGAAGTGTTGATGGAGTCCATCGACATTCACGAACTGAAAGCCCGTGGCCCACAGAACCGCCTGGAAGAAATCCGCCTGGAGCTGTTCGACAAGGTCAACCAGCTGGGCATCGGCGCCCAGGGCCTGGGTGGCCTGACCACCGTGCTCGACGTCAAGATCATGGACTACCCGACCCACGCCGCGTCCTTGCCGGTGTGCATGATCCCCAACTGCGCTGCTACCCGCCACGCCCACTTCGTGCTCGATGGCACCGGCCCGGCAGAACTGGAAGCGCCGTCGCTGGACGCTTACCCGGAAATCGTCTGGGAAGCCGGCCCGAGCGCCCGTCGCGTCAACCTCGACGACATCACCCCGGAAGAAGTTGCCAGCTGGAAGCCGGGCGAAACCATCCTGCTCAACGGCAAGATGCTGACCGGCCGCGATGCCGCGCACAAGCGCATGGTTGAAATGCTCAACCGTGGTGAAGAGTTGCCGGTAGACCTGAAAGGCCGCTTCATCTACTACGTCGGCCCGGTCGACCCGGTGGGTGACGAAGTGGTAGGCCCAGCCGGCCCGACCACTGCTACCCGTATGGACAAGTTCACCCGCCAGATCCTTGAGCAGACTGGCCTGCTGGGCATGATCGGCAAGTCCGAGCGTGGCCCGACCGCCATCGAGGCGATCAAGGACAACAAGGCCGTGTACCTGATGGCCGTTGGCGGCGCTGCCTACCTGGTCGCCCAGGCCATCCGCAAGTCGAAGGTACTGGCCTTCGCCGAGCTGGGCATGGAAGCGATCTACGAGTTCGAGGTCAAGGACATGCCGGTGACCGTCGCCGTGGACAGCAACGGTGAGTCGGTACACATCACTGGCCCTGCCCTGTGGCAGAGCAAGATTGCCGAAAGCCTGGCCGTCGAAGTGAAGTAACCTGATGTAACTGCGGCGGCTGCTTCGCGGGCAAGCCCGCTCCCACACGTACAGCGCAAGCCAGAAGGCTACGCATTTGACTGTGGGAGCGGGCTTGCCCGCGATGAGGCCGCCACAGTCATCACAGGACTCTCTCGAACTGCTCCGGCCAGTCCCGCCAGGTAAACACCTGCCCTTCCCGCCTCACCCGCCGCACTTCCTCCAAATCTACCTCACACACCAGCCACTGGCTGCAGTCCGGGTTCAGCTGCTCGCTCAACGCTACCACACCGTCCCCCGGCATCCCGTGATCCGGCGGCACGAACAAGCCTGCCCGGCCGATATTCTCGTCCAATGCCGGCGACCAGGGCGCCACGCCCACCGTAGGGCTCTGCAACACGGCAATCTGGTTCTCCAGGGCGCGCGCCTGGGCGCCAATACGCACCCGGTGGTAACCGGCTTCGGTATCGGTACAACTTGGCGCCAGGATCAGGTCGGCACCACACTCGGCCAGGCGGCGGGCCAGCATCGGGAACTCGTTGTCGTAGCAGATCAGGATGCCCAAGCGCCCCAGTTCGGTTTCGAACACCTGCAGCCCCTGGCCTGCAGCGATGTCCCACTGCTCGCGCTCGAAGCGGGTCATCATCAGTTTGTCCTGATAACCCAGCACACCTTGGGGGCCGAACAGCCAGGCACGGTTGCGGTAGCGCCCATCGTTGTCCAGCACCGGCACACTGCCCGGTTGCAGGTAGATCCCCCAGCGTCGGGCAAGGCTCTCGCACAACGCTTTCCAGGGTTCGATCAGCGGCTGGATGCCGGCAATCGAAGCCTTCAGGTCTTCCCGCTGCCCGGCATTCAGCTGGCCGCTCAGCACCAGCCCGGCGTACTCCGGCAACAGCAGCAAGCGTGCCCCCGCCTCCACCGCTTCGGCGCACAGGCCTTGCAGGTGGTCGGCGTAGGCGTCCCAGGTTTCGTGCAGCTCGATGGCGTACTGGCAGGCTGCCAGGCGGATCATATCGGCAGTGCCTTGAGCCAGAACGACATCAGCTTGTCGGAGCTTTCCTGCTCGTCCAGATCGCGCCAGGCGTAGGTGGTACGCAGCGACGGGTCGTGCAGGAAGCCGCGGTTGCGCCAGAAGCCGTGCAGGGGTTTGTACTCGGCTGGCCGGCGCGGGTGCGCACCGGGTCGCTCGACCGCGCAGAACGCGCAGTAATCGAACTCGGCCAGTTTGTGTGCGTAGGACTCGCGCTCGATGAAGAAGCGAACCCCCAGGCCCTGTCCGCGGTATGCCGGCAACACCAGCGACTCACCGAAGTAGTACACACTGGCCGGGTCGCGCCCCTGGGCCAGGAATGGCTGCTGGAATTCGGGCGCGACATCCACCAGCGGCAGGCCGGTAGAGGCGCCGACCACCTTGCCGTCGTCCAGCGCCAGCACAACCAGGCTGCGCCCGGAGCGGGCATAGTTGGCCAGGTAGTCGGCCTCGTACTCCGGGGTGCCGTCGTAAAGGTAGGGGAACTCGCGGAACACAGTAAGGCGCAGGCGAGCGAGGTCATCGATGTAAGGCGCGATAGCGGCACCGTGCAACAGGCGTATTTCCATGTTTGGCGGTCGTTTTGTCGATGTGGATGACGCGCTCGGCTAAGCCGGGCTTGAGGGGAAACCCTATCATCCGAGTTAACGACCCGCCTTTTCCCTACACGACAGGAAATGTTCCATGACCGCAACCGAACTGGTAAATGCTTACTACGCCGCCTTCAACGCGGGTGACATGCAGGCGTTTCTGGCGCTGCTCAGCGAAGACGTGATCCACGACATCAACCAGGGCGAGCGCCAGATGGGCAAGGCCAGGTTCGCCGCGTTCATGGAAAAGATGAACCGCTGCTACCGCGAGCGCCTGGCCGACATCGTGGTGATGCAGAACGCCGATGGCAGCCGCGCGGCGGCGGAGTTCACCGTGCATGGCCAATACCTGGCCGATGACGAAGGGTTGCCGACAGCAAACGGCCAGACCTATGTGCTGCCGGCGGGGGCGTTCTTCTATATTCACTGTGGCAAGATTGCCCGGGTGACCAACTACTACAACCTCAATGACTGGGTGGAGCAGGTTGCCTGAAGCAACCCACTGCCAACCCAATCAAGCCTGTCAGACAATACGCGTGCCCAGCACTTGCAGGAACGCCGCCAGCCAGGCCGGGTGCGCGGGCCATGCCGGTGCGGTCACCAGGTTGCCATCCACATGCGCCTGGTCCACCGCGATGTCGATGAACGTGCCACCCGCCAGGCGCACTTCTGGCGCACATGCCGGGTATGCGCTGCACTCACGCCCCTCCAGCACCCCTGCCGCCGCCAGCAGCTGGGCACCATGGCACACCGCCGCAATCGGCTTGCCGGCCTGGTCGAACGCCCGCACCAGGTCCAACACCTTTTCATTCAGGCGCAGGTACTCCGGCGCCCGGCCACCCGGGATCAGCAGCGCGTCATAACTCTCGGGCCGCACCCGCACGAAATCATAATTCAGGGCAAAATTGTGCCCAGGCTTTTCGCTGTAGGTCTGCTCACCCTCGAAGTCATGAATCGCGGTACGCACGGTCTGCCCCGCCAGCTTTTCCGGGCACACCGCATGCACCGTGTGGCCCACCATGCTCAAGGCCTGGAACGGCACCATCGCTTCGTAATCTTCGACGTAGTCGCCCACCAGCATGAGAATTTTCTTCGCCGTCATCTCGCCCACTCCTTCGGTTAACTGTGAATAGTCACTGCACGATAGCCGCTGTCAGTCACGGCGGTCGAGGAAGTTGACCACCAGCCGATCGAGCCAGCCCCAGATCCGTTGCTTCACCCTGCGCCACAAAGGGCGCGCATGCCAGTGGGCGAGGTCGACTTCTTCGCTCTGGGCGAAGTCGCGCTCGAAGCTGGCCACCACCGCCGCTGTCAACGGCGGGTCGAGCGCTTCGATGTTGGCTTCAAGGTTGAAGCGCAAGTTCCAGTGGTCGAAGTTGCACGAACCGACGCTGACCCAGTCGTCTACCACAGCCATCTTCAGGTGCAGGAAGCACGGCTGGTACTCGAAAATCCGTACGCCCGCGCGCAACAGACGCGGGTAGTAACGATGCCCGGCGTAGCGTACCGAGGGGTGATCGGTACGCGGGCCGGTCAACAACAGACGCACGTCCAGGCCCTTGCTGGCAGCCCGGCGCAACGACCGGCGCACGCTCCAGGTCGGCAAGAAGTACGGCGTGGCCAGCCACACCCGTTTCTGGCCGCTGTTCAGCGCCCGTACCAGCGCGTGCAGGATGTCCTGGTGCTGGCGGGCGTCGGCATAAGCGACCCGGCCCATGCCCTGCCCCTGCGCAGGCACCTTGGGCAGACGCGGCAGGCCAAAGCCTTCAGCAGGGCGCCAGGCGGTGCGGCGGTTGTTGGCTTGCCACTGACGGTCGAACAGCAACTGCCAGTCGCTCACCACCGGCCCCTGCATCTGCACCATCACTTCGTGCCATTCGCTGGTCGCCTCACCCGGCGTCCAGAACTCGTCGGTAACGCCCGTCCCCCCCACCACTGCCCAACGTTCGTCAACCAGTAGCAATTTGCGATGATCACGGTAGAGGTTACGCAGGCCACGCTTCCAGCGCAGGCGGTTATACCAGCGCAAGTACACGCCAGCGTCCAGCAGGCGCTGACGCAACGCGCTGTTGAAGGCCAATGAACCGTAGTCATCGAACAGGCACCGCACTCGCACGCCACGCCGGGCAGCCTGCTCCAGCGCGTCGACCACCGCCTCGGCACAGGCACCGGCCTCGACCAGGTACAGCTCCAGGTCAACCTGGAACTCGGCACGCATGATCGCCAGGAGCATGCGCGGAAAGAACGCAGGGCCGTCGATAAGCAGTTCGAACTGATTGCCATCCCGCCAGGGGAAGACCGGCCCCGCCATGTCAGCGCGCAGTGAAGATCAGCACCGCGCTAACCGGTACCGACGGGTTGATGGACTTCAACCTGGCGAACTTGCGCAGGCTTTCCAGCCCCGGCACCAAGCCAAAATCTTCGGCGCGCAGCACCAGAGGCTCAAGGGTCACCACCTGAAAGCGCCGCGCATCCAGGCGGGTGGCCAGCAACAGGACATTGTAGCTGTGCGACTGGCCATGCAGGGTGACCGTCAGCGGCAGGCGCAATTCGATCTGTGCACCGTCGGCCAGGTCATTGATCGGCTGCAGGTCGATCTGCGCCTTCACTGTGGCCTCGGCGAAGCGCTCGACCTCGAACAGGTTGTCGCGCATTTGCTCGTCACGCAGCGGAATACCGCTGCTCACCGAGTCCATCTCGATCCTCAACCCGGCCATACCCTTGCGATCGACCGTGCCATGCAACACCAGAAAGCGATGCACTTCGGCGGTGTCGCCGTTCTTGCCGGTGATGAACGACAGCCGTGAAGATTCGCCATCCAGGTGCCAATTGGCATGAGCGGGCAGGCACAAAGCCAGTAATAAGGCAGGCAGCAGACGGGGCAACTTGAACATGACAGATCTCGTGAAACCAGGCCGCCAACCTTACCCGCCTGCATTCATGGCAGCAAGCGGCAGCCCTCACGCGCGCTTTGCCAGGCCGCCTGGCTGCGCCGCCCCAGGCCTTCAGCGGTGACTCGCTGCTGCTGGCTGTTTTCCTCCAGCAGGCTCAGTGGCAGCCACTGCTTCACGTACCCTTGGCAGTACACCTTGTCGAAGCCCATGACAAAGCGGCAGGAACAATATTCCTTGGCCGAGTAGGCCGAGAGTATGCCGGGGAAGTCCGCCAGCGCCTGGCGTTCCTGCCAGGCCCAGTACAGGAGCCCTGCCAGCGCCAGCAGCAATAACCGCTTCATGCCCCCTCCCCGGCCAGTACCGCCAGCACCCGCTTGAGCAATTCGTCGTGTCGATAGCTGCTGTCGCGGTCATCGGCGTAGCGCACGATCACCAGCCTTTGCTCAGGTAGCACATATAACGCCTGCCCCCAGTGGCCAAGGGCGGCGAAGGTGTCTGCGGGTGCACTGGGCCAAGGCCGTTCGGCGCCAGCCAGCGGCTGGTTGAGCCACCAGTGGCCGCCCGGGATGGCCTCGCCAGGCAGCGCCTGGGCCTGGGCAAACGGGGTGCGGTTGAAGGCTACCCAGGCTTTGGGCAGCAATTGTCGGCCCTGCCAGCGCCCGTCGCGCTGCATCAGCAGGCCAATACGGGCCAAATCGCGGGCACTGAGGTAGAGATAGGAAGAGCCTACGTAGGTGCCTGCTCGGTCACGCTCCCACACCGCACTGCCGATACCCAACGGGGTGAACAGTGCGTGCCAGGGGTAGTCGGGGTACTGCCCGGCATCGAGCATGCCACGCAGCGCGGCGGCCAGCAGGTTGCTGTCGCCGCTGGAGTAGAGGAACCGCTGACCGGGGCTGGCGGCGGCACCCCGGGCCGCCGCGTAGGCGGCCATGTCTGCGCGGCCACGGGTATACAGCATGGCCACTACCGAGGACTTCAGCGGCGCGTATTCGTAGTCTTCCTGCCACTCGAGGCCACTGGCCCAGTACAGCAGGTCGGCCACGCGCACGCCTGGGTGGGCGCGCATGGGGGGATAGAAGCGGCTGACCGGGTCTTGCAGCTGGAAGCGGCCTTCGCCCTGGGCTACGCCCATTACCGTGGCCAGTATGCTCTTGCTTACCGACCAGGTCAGGTGCGCGGTGGCGGCGCGGGTGGGCGCGGTGTAGCGCTCGTGGAGGATACGCCCGTCGCGGATGATCAGCAGAGCGTCCGTGCGGATGCCGTTGCGCTCCGAGGGGGAGCGTGCAGGAAAGGCGTAGGCGTCGACGGCCTGCCAGTCGAGGGTGGCAGGGTCGTTCTGCCACTGCGGGTCAGGCCAGTCTTCAGCTTTGGCGCTACCTGCAACCAGCGCAAGGATGACCAACAGTACCTTCATCGAGCTCGCCTTGATTGGGGCTGCTGTGCAGCCCTTCGCGGGCAAGCCCGCGCTCACAGTTGCAGGAGCGGATTCCCCCGCGAACAGGCCAACATCATCGATAAGGAATCAGCGCCGAACCGGCCGCTTCTGCAGCTTGCGCTGCAACGTCCGTCGGTGCATGCCCAGCGCCCGCGCGGTGGCCGAGATATTGCCTTCATGCTCGTTCAGCACGCGCTGGATGTGTTCCCACTGCAGGCGATCGACCGACATCGGGTTTTCCGGCACCAGGGTATCCAGGTCGGTGTGCTCCGACAGAAGTGCTGCCAACACATCATCGGCGTCAGCCGGCTTGCACAGGTAGTTGCAGGCACCGCGCTTGACCGCCTCCACTGCGGTGGCAATGCTCGAGTACCCGGTCAGGATCACCACGCGCATTTCCGGGTCCAGTTCCAGCAGCTTGGGCAGCAGCACCAGGCCGGAGTCGCCATCCATCTTCAGGTCCAGCGTGGCGTAGTCCGGCAGGTCCTGCTGGGCCAGAATCAAGCCTTCTTCGGCAGAACTGGCAGTGCTCACACGGAAACCGCGACGGCTCATGGCCCGGGCCATGACCCGGGTGAAGGTGGCATCGTCATCCACCAGCAGCAGGTGCGGCAGCTCTTCGCTTTCGACCTGGTTTTCTTCGCTCATCATTCATCTCCTCGCTTGCCATAGGGCAGGCGCAGTTCGGTCAGGGTGCCACCCTGTTCATGACTATAGAGTTTCACCGAGCCGCCCGCACGGGTCACGCTGGCCTTGCTCAAGAACAGGCCCAGGCCGAAGCCTTTGCCCTTGGTGGTAATAAAAGGTTTGCCGATGGCTTCGGCAATGGCTGGCGGTACACCAGGACCATGGTCGTGGATACTGATGACGATGTCCTGGGCGTCCCAGTCCAGGCGAACTTCCAGATCATCAGGGCAGGCATCGGCGGCATTGTTCAGCAGATTCAGTAACGCCTGGGTCAGGTCTGGCGGCGGCGCCAGACGCGGCACCTTGCCGTCGCGCAGGCGCTGGAAGCGGTAGCTGGCTTCCGGGCGCATCAGGTGCCAGCGGTTGAGCGCCTCGTCCAGCCAGGCAGTCACATCCTGCTCCACGATGGCCAGGCGCCGGTTGGCTTCCGCTGCGCGCACCAGCTGTTGCAAGGTCTCTTTGCACAGCTTTACCTGGTCCTGGAGGATCTGCAGGTCCTCCTGCAACATCGGGTCGGTGTGGTCCTGGCGCATTTCGTTGATCAGCACGCTCATGGTCGCCAGCGGCGTACCCAGTTCATGGGCGGCACCGGCAGCCTGGGTAGCCACAGCCAGCAGTTGCTCGTCGCGCAGGCTTTCTTCACGCCGCTCTGAACGCAGCTGCTCCTGGCGGCGCAGCTCTTCGGCCATGCGCGCGGCAAAGAAGGTGATCACAGCCGCCGCCAGGGCAATGCTCAGCCACATGCCGTAGACCTGCATCTTGTCCCGCGCCATCGGCAGCCCTTCGAGCGGGTAGAACTGCACCAGCAGCAAACTGTAGGCCGTCAGCGCAATGCCCGACAGGATCAGCGAATACAGCCACGGCAAGGTCACCGCAGCGATCGCCAGCGGCACCAGGTAATACGACACGAACGGGTTGGTCGAGCCGCCGGAGTAATACAGCAAGGCACTGTGGATCAGCAGGTCACAGGCCAGCTGCAGGGCGTACTCCATTTCGGTGACGGGCAGCGACAGCCGCAGGCGCAGGGCCGTGAAGGCACACAGCAACGAAGACAAAGCCAAGGTGCCGGCCAGCGACAGCCAGGGCAATGGCAGCAGTTCGGTCCAGTAGGCAACGCCCACCGAGCCGGCCTGGGCAGCCAGGACCAGGACCCGAATGACGGTCAGGCGCCAGAGGTTCTGGCGGGTAGCGGACAACGGTTGTACGGCGGCGAGCATGAGCTCTCCTGATGAGTGCTCCAGAAAAATCGGCTGGAGTATACCGAAGCCGGGCGCCTCGCTGCAGCGATGCGGCAAAGCGCCACACTTTGTCACAGGTTCATGATGGCACTTTTGAACCCACTACACTGTTGCCGGTCCTATGGGCCATGCGTGGAATGGATGACCAGCCCCCACGCCTTCAAATGCCAAGGAGTACCACATGCAAATCCCACGTCGCGGCGCCGCCCTGATCATGTCTTGCGGCCTGCTCGCCAGCCTGCCGGCACTGGCTGCCGATGAACCGCGTTTCAACCAGGTATCGCTGCGTGCCGAAGTCAGCAAGGAAGTGGCGCGCGACCTGATGGTCGTGACCCTGTACAGCGAAGCGCAGAACAGCGACCCGGGCAAGCTCGCCAAGCAGATTACCGAAACCATGAACAAGGCCGTGCAGCAGTCGCGCCAGGTCAAGGACGTGAAGATCAGCCAAGGCAGCCGCAACAGCTACCCGGTGTATGACAGCAAGGGCCAGAAAATTACCGGCTGGCGCGAGCGCGCCGAACTGCGCCTTGAAAGCGCCAACTTCCCGGCCTTGTCCCAGCTTACCGCCGATTTGTTGCAAGAGCTGAAAATGGCTGGCATGGACTTCTCCATCGCCCCGGCCACGCGCAAGGCCAGCGAGGATGCTCTGCTCAAGGATGCGGTCGATGCCTTCAAGGCACGCGCGCAACTGGCGACCGAAGCGCTGGGTGGCAAAGGCTACAAAGTGGTGAGCCTGAATCTCAACAGCAGCGGCTACCCGCGCCCGTACTTGCGTAGCGCGCCGATGGCGATGAAGGCCATGGGGGCTGATGAAGCGGCACCGGCGCCAGATATCGAGGCAGGCACCAGTGAAGTGAGCATGAATGCCGATGGCCTGATCGAAGTGCAGATGCCATAAGGCGTCCACGCATCATTTGTGGGAGCCCGCGAGCAGACACGGTGGTGGAGGCACGGGCTTCGCCCGTGTTCGCGGGTAAACCCGCTCCTACGGGTGACTGCGTCATTGTCACGATTTTCAGACATTTCTTACGCACCAACAGGGTGCGTCCTACGCATTCCCCTGCCTAGAAACATCGCGCAAAACGCCATCATTTTGCCTACGCAAACGTTTAACTTCGCCAAAAGTTATACCGATGCGACATCCATGTACGTTCGTGCCACTTTCCCGGCGTCAACTATCCTTGTACCTGTTGCAATGGGAACGCCCCCTGCATAAGTATCCGCAGGTCGGCTCACGAGGCCACCTCATCCAAAAAATGACAACAATGAGGCCACCATGCTCAAACACGCAGTCATTCCGTTCCTGCTGGGTGCAGGCTTGCTCAGCGGCGCACCGTCGGCCGTTGCCGCATCCAACCTGGTGTTCTGCTCCGAAGGCAGCCCGGCCGGCTTCGATCCGGGGCAGTACACCACCGGGACCGACTTCGATGCCTCGGCAGAGACCGTGTTCAACCGCCTGACCCAGTTCGAGCGCGGCGGCACTGCGGTCATCCCGGGCCTGGCGACCAAATGGGAAGTGTCCGACGACGGCAAGACCTACACCTTCCACCTGCGCGAAGGGGTCAAGTTCCACACCACCGACTACTTCAAGCCCAGTCGCCCGTTCAACGCCGACGACGTGCTGTTCACCTTCAACCGCATGCTCGACAAGGACAACCCGTTCCGCAAGGCGTACCCCACCGAGTTTCCATACTTCACCGACATGGGCATGGACAAGAACATTGCCAAGGTGGAGAAGCTTGACGAGCACACGGTGAAGTTCACCCTCAACGAGGTTGACGCCGCGTTCATCCAGAACCTGGCCATGAGCTTTGCCTCGATCCAGTCCGCCGAATACGCCGACCAGCTCCTAAAGAACGGCAAGGCCGCCGACATCAACCAGAAGCCGATCGGCACCGGCCCGTTCGTGTTCAGCAAATACCAGAAGGACGCGCAGATCCGCTTCAAGGGCAACAAGGACTACTGGCAGCCCGAGGACGTGAAGATCGACAACCTGATCTTTGCCATCACCACCGACGCCTCGGTGCGCATGCAGAAGCTCAAGAAGAACGAGTGCCAGGTCACCCTGTTCCCACGCCCTGCCGACATCGAGCCGCTAAAAGCCGACAAGAACCTGCAAATGCCGCAGCAGGCCGGTTTCAACCTCGGTTATATCGCGTACAACGTGATGGACAAGATCAAGGGCAGCAACGAGGCCAACCCCATGGCCCAGCTGAAAGTCCGACAGGCGCTGGACATGGCCGTGGACAAGAAAAAGATCATCGAGTCGGTGTACCAGGGCGCCGGCCAGCTGGCGGTCAACGCCATGCCGCCCACGCAGTGGTCCTATGACGACAGCATCAAGGACGCCGCCTTTGACCCCGAGAAAGCCAAGCAACTGCTCAAGGAAGCCGGCATCAAGGAAGGCACCGAAATCACCCTGTGGGCCATGCCCGTGCAACGCCCGTACAACCCCAATGCCAAACTGATGGCTGAAATGCTCCAGTCCGACTGGGCCAAGATCGGTATCAAGGCGAAGATCGTCAGTTATGAATGGGGCGAGTACATCAAGCGCTCCAAAGGTGGCGAACAGGGTGCCATGCTGATTGGCTGGAGCGGTGACAATGGTGACCCGGACAACTGGCTGGGTACCCTCTACGGTTGCGATGCCGTCGATGGCAACAACTTCTCCAAGTGGTGCTACAAGCCCTACGACGACCTGATCAAGCAGGCCAAGGCCACGTCCGACCAGGCCAAGCGCACCGAGCTGTACCAGAAGGCGCAGCATATCCTCAAGGAGCAGGTACCGATCACCCCGATCGCCCACTCCACTGTCTACCAGCCCATGAGCGCCAAGGTGAAGGACTTCAAGATCAGCCCGTTCGCGCTGAATTCCTTCTACGGCGTCAGCGTGGACAAATAGGCTGACTGAGGCACCCGCTGAATCGCGGGTGCCCTTCACCCCCGCCACCTCTTCATGTCGTCCTGCGGCCATACGCTGCGGGGACGGCGAACTGTTGCCGCCATTCGTACCCGGAGGCGGCGCGAACAGATGAAAAAGGATTTGCCATGCGCCACGTTACCCGCCTTTCCGCGCTGCTGGCTCTGGGCCTGGTCAGCCAATCCCCGGTCCTGCTGGCCAACAACCTGGTGTTCTGCTCTGAAGGCAGCCCAGCCGGCTTCGACACCGCCCAGTACACCAGCGCCACCGACAACGACGCCGCCGAACCCATCTACAACCGCCTGGTCGAGTTCGAACGTGGCGGCACCACCGTGCACCCGGCCCTGGCGACGCACTGGGAGGTGTCCGACGACGGCCTGCGCTACACCTTCCACCTGCGTGAAGGGGTCAAGTTCCACAGCAACAAGGCCTTCAGCCCGAGCCGCACGTTCAACGCCGACGATGTGCTGTTCACCTTCAACCGCATGCTCGACAAGGGTCATCGGTTCCGTCAGGCCTACCCTACCGAGTTTCCCTATTTCAACGGCATGGGCCTGGACAAGAACATCGCCCGCGTCGAGAAGGCCGACCCATTGACCGTGGTGTTCACCCTGAACACCGTCGATGCCGCGTTCGTCCAGAACCTGGCCATGAGTTTCGCCTCCATCCTCTCCGCTGAATACGCCGAACAGCTACTGGCCAGTGGACGCCCCAGCGACATCAACCAGCAGCCTATCGGTACCGGGCCGTTCGTGTTCCAGCGCTACCAGAAGGATTCGCAGATCCGCTACAAGGGCAACAAGGACTATTGGGCAGCGAACGAAGTGAAGATCGACAACCTGGTGTTCTCGATCAATACCGACCCGTCGGTGCGTATCCAGAAGCTGCGCCGCAATGAATGCCAGGTGACCCTGCACCCACGCCCGGCCGACCTGCCGGCGCTCAAGGCCGACAGCACGCTGCAGGTGCTCCAGCAACCAGGCTTCAACCTCGGCTACATCGCCTACAACACCCAGCACCCGCCATTCGACCGCCTGGAAGTGCGCCAGGCAATGGACATGGCGGTCAACAAGGAAGCCATCCTCCAGGCGGTGTACCAGGACGCCGGCCAACGGGCGGTCAACGCCATGCCACCGACCCAGTGGTCCTATGACGACAGCATAAAGGACGCCCCGTACGCGCCAGAAAAGGCCAGACAGCTGCTCCAGCAGGCGGGTGTCAAACCTGGCACCGAGATCACCCTGTGGGCGATGCCGGTGCAACGCCCGTACAACCCCAATGCCAAGCTGATGGCCGAAATGCTCCAGGCGGACTGGAGCAAGCTCGGATTCAAGGTGCGCATCGTAAGCTACGAATGGGGCGAATACCTCAAGCGCATGAAAAACGGTGAGCACGACATCGCCCTGATCGGCTGGACCGGTGACAACGGCGACCCGGACAACTGGCTGGGCACCCTCTACAGCTGCGAAGCCATCGGCAGCAACAACTACTCGCGGTGGTGCGACCCGCAGTACGACAGCCTGGTCAAGCAGGCCAAGCAGGTGACCGACCGTACGCAACGCACCGCCCTGTACCAGCAGGCCCAGCAGCGGCTCAAGCAGCAGGTACCGATCACGCCGGTGGCGCATTCCACCGTGAGCCAGCCGCTTAGCGTCAAGGTTTCCCAGTTCAAGGTCAGCCCGTTTGGGCGCAATGATTTTTCCGGTGTGAGTGTTGATTAAGCGTTAGCCAGTACCGGCCTCTTCGCGGGCAAGCCCGCTCCCACAGGATCTCGACAGGTTCGGACACTGCGCCCTACCTGAGGGAGCGGGCTTGCCCGCGAAGAGGCCAGAACGGCCAACACAACGCCCCGATTCTGCCCGGTGATCCCGCGGCACCCCTGGCAACACCGCAGCAATCACCCGGCCCACAAGGCCGGCCATAACTAGAAAAGAAAGGGAGCTTTAACCTTGAAAGTATTCACCTTGACCGCACTGGCGTTATCCATCAGTGCCTTTTCCACGGTGGCCCAGGCAGATCCGCAGAGCCAGGACTACATTCCGCTCACCCTCAAAAGCAGCAGCGAGCAAGCGCAAGCCAGCGGCTTCATCGACGGCCAGAGCCTGTCCGGCAGCACCCGCAACTGGTATGCCCGCGAACGTGCCGCACGCGCGCCGCTGTGGAAGTACTACAAGAACGACGGCACCCGCCACGACACTCACAGCCGTGAAAACTGGGTCCAGGGCACCATCCTCAATTACAGCTCCGGCTTCACCCAGGGCACCGTGGGCTTCGCCGTCGAGGCTGCCGGCTACAACGCCATCGCCCTGCAACAGAGCCGCGAAGCCATCGCCGGCCCCAACAACCGCACCCTCACCCACAGCGATGGCGACCCCGTCGGCCAGTGGAGCAAACTGGGCCTGGGCAATATCAAGGCGCGCGTGTCCAACACCACCCTTACCCTTGGCCGCCAATCGGTGGATACGCCGATGATCGCCTACATCGGCAACCGCGCCCTGCCCTCGAGCTTCCAGGGCGCGTTCCTGCACAGCGCTGAATTCGACAACCTCAGCATCGACCTGGGCACCTTCGACCGCGTCTCGCCACGTACCGAACAGAGCCTCAGCAAGTTCCGCAGCGAGTACAGCGCCACCGGCGTGGAAACCGACCGTGCCAGCACCGCCGGCATCAACTACCAGCCGTTCAAGAGCCTGAGTACCAGCCTGTACGCCACCAAGGTCGACGACTTCTGGAACCAGTACTACTTCGGCGCCAACCATGTGCTCGGCGACAGCGCAGTGCTCAGCCTGAGCACCGGCCTGAACTACTACAAGACCGTCGACGCCGGCAGCCAGAAAATGGGCAAGATCGACAACGACACCTACAGCCTGTCACTGGGCCTGACCCATCAGGCCCACACCCTCAGCGCCTCCTGGCAGCAGGTCAACGGCAATGAATACTTCGACTACCTGCACGAAACCAACGGCATCTTCCTGGCCAACTCGCTGCTGTCGGACTTCAACGGCCCCAACGAGAAATCGCTGCAGATTTCCTATGTGCTGAACATGGCGCCCTATGGCGTGCCTGGCCTGAAGTTCAACCTGTACAACGCCCGCGGCTGGGGTATCGACGGCACCCACTACCGCGGCACTGCCTACGACGTGAATGGCCTGGATGGCGAAACCCACTATGAGTGGGGTATTGGCACCAGCTACGCGTTGCAGAGCGGGCCGCTGAAAGACACCAGCATCCGCGCCACCTACACCACCCATCGCGCCAGCAAGGCCCAGGGCGATGGCAGCCTGGATGAGTTCCGCGTGGTCACCACCATTCCGTTCAACATTCTCTGACCGTCGGCGCCCTGGCCCGTTTCGCTGCGGGCCGGGGCGGCTACGCTGGAACCAATGCAAGCAGGGAGTTTTCAACACATGCACAGAGCTTTCATGAAATCGCGGCCGTTGCGCCTAGCCCTGGTCGCGCTGCTTCTGGGCGGCGCCACGCAACTGGCGGCCAAGCCGCTGGTGGTGTGTACAGAAGCCAGCCCGGAAGGGTTCGACATCGTCCAGTACACCACCGCAGTCACCGCCGATGCCTCGGCCGAGACAGTGTTCAACCGCCTGGTCGACTTCAAACCCGGCACCACCGAGATCCAGCCGGCCCTGGCCGAGCGCTGGGACATTTCAACCGACGGCCTGACCTACACCTTCCATCTGCGTCAGGGGGTGAAGTTCCACACCACCGACTACTTCAAGCCCACCCGTGACTTGAACGCCGATGACGTGCTGTGGAGCCTCAATCGCCAGCTCGACCCGAACCACCCCTGGCATGACAAGACCAGCGTCGGCTACCCGTACTTCGAGAGCATGGGGTTCAAGGAACTGCTCAAGTCGGTCAGCAAGGCTGACGAGCACACCGTGGTGATTACCCTCAGCCGACCGGAAGCGCCGTTCCTGCGCGACATGGCCATGGGCTTTACCTCGATCTACTCCGCCGAATACGGCGACCAGTTGCTCAAGTCTGGCAAGACCGCCGAGCTGAACAGCAAACCGATCGGCACCGGCCCTTTCATCTTCCAGCGTTACAACAAGGACGCCCAGGTCCGCTTCAAGCCCAACCCGGACTATTTCCGCGGCAAGCCGCCGGCCGATGCGCTGGTGTTCGCCATCGCCATCGACAGCAACGTGCGCCTGCAGAAACTGCGCGCCAACGAGTGCCAGGTGGCGCTCTATCCCAAGCCCGATGACGTGCCGTCGATCAAGCAAGACCCGAAACTCAAGGTTGAAGAAATCGAGGCCCTGGTCACCGGCTACATCGCCATGAATACCCAGCACAAATACCTCAACGACGTGCGTGTGCGTAAAGCCATCAACATGGCCTTCGACCGCCAGACCCATGTCGACCAACTGTTTGGCAAAGGCAACGCGCTGGTGGGTGTAAACCCTTACCCACCCACCATGATCGGCTACAACACCCATAACCAGAACCCACCGCGCGACCTCGATAAAGCCCGCGCACTGCTCAGCCAGGCCGGTGTACCCGAGGGCACGGTAATCACCCTGTTCACCCGCAACGGCGGCGGCCCGACCAACCCCAACCCGCGCCTGTCCGCCGAGATGCTGCAGGCCGACCTCAAACAGATCGGCCTCAAGCTGGATATCCGCGTCATGGAATGGGCCGAGATGCTGCGCCGGGCGAAGAACGGCGAAGCCGACCTGGTGTCCACCGGCTGGGCCGGCGACAACGGCGACCCGGACAACTTCCTCAGCCCACTGCTCAGTTGCGATGCCGTGAAAAGTGGCGAGAACTATGCGCGCTGGTGCAACCCCAAGTTCCAGGAGCTGATCAGCCGCGCCCGCGAAGTGATCGACAACGACGAGCGTGCAAGGCTCTATAACGAGGCATTGAAAGTGTACGATGACGAACAACCCTGGATCAGCATGGCTCATCCAAAGATGTTCACCGCCATGCGTGACAACGTGGAGGGCTACGTGATCAACCCTCTGACCAACAACAACTTCGCCACCACCAAGGTGAAGTAGAACAACAACGACCGCCGGCCACCCACACGGGGACCGGCGGCTCTGCCGTACCGGGCTGATCGCCCCACGGCCTGATGAGGTAACCCCGACAATGTTGAGTTTTATTGCCCGGCGCCTTGGCCTGCTGATACCGACCTTTTTCGGCATCACCTTGCTGACCTTCGCGCTCATACGCCTGATCCCCGGCGACCCGGTGGAAGTGATGATGGGCGAGCGCAGGGTCGACCCCGAAATGCATGCCCAGGCCATGGAACGCCTGGGCCTGAACAAGCCACTGCCGGTCCAGTACCTGGACTACGTCGGCAAACTTGCCCAAGGTGACCTTGGCGAATCGCTGCGCACCCGCGAAAGCGTGTGGCGCGAGTTCCTCACCCTGTTCCCGGCCACCCTGGAGCTGGCCTTCGCCGCCCTGCTGTTCGCCGGCGTCGTCGGCCTGCTGGCCGGTGTAATCGCCGCACTCAAGCGCGGTTCGCTGTTCGACCACGGGGTCATGGGCATATCACTGGCCGGCTACTCGATGCCGATTTTCTGGTGGGGCCTGATCCTGATCATGTTCTTCTCCGTGAGCCTGGGCTGGACCCCGGTGTCCGGGCGCATCGACCTGCTCTACGACATCGAGCCGAAGACCGGCTTCATGCTTATCGACACCCTGCTCAGCGATGAAGAAGGCGCGTTCAAGGACGCTGTGATGCACTTGATCCTGCCGGCCATCGTGCTCGGCACCATCCCGCTCGCGGTGATCGCCCGCATGACCCGCTCGTCGATGCTGGAAGTACTGCGTGAAGACTACATCCGCACCGCCCGCGCCAAAGGCCTGTCGCCGGCCCGTGTGGTGTTCGTCCATGGCCTGCGCAATGCGCTGATCCCGGTGCTGACCGTGTTCGGCCTGCAGGTCGGCACGCTGCTGGCCGGTGCGGTGCTGACCGAAACCATCTTTTCCTGGCCGGGCATCGGCAAATGGCTGATCGAAGCCATCGGTGCCCGTGACTACCCCGTGGTCCAGAACGGCATCCTGTTGATCGCCTGCCTGGTGATTCTGGTCAACTTCGTCGTGGACATCCTCTACGGCCTGGCCAACCCACGCATCCGTCATCAGCGCTGAGGCCCTTGCCATGACTAGCCCGATTACAAAATCCGTGTCACCGGCCAGCCCGGTGGACCAGAGCCTGCTCTACCCCTCCCCGTACAAAGAATTCTGGCAAGCCTTCGCGCGCAACAAGGGCGCGGTGATGGGCCTGGCCTTCATGTGCCTGGTGGTGTTCTGCGCGCTGTTCGCACCTTGGGTAGCCCCGCATGACCCGAGCGAGCAGTACCGCGACTTCCTGCTGACCCCGCCGGTGTGGCTGGAAGGCGGCACCTGGCAGTTCATCCTGGGCACCGACGAACTGGGCCGTGATCTGCTTTCGCGGCTGATTCAGGGTGCACGGCTATCGCTGCTGATCGGCCTGTCGTCAGTGGTGATGTCACTGATCCCAGGCATTCTCCTTGGCCTGCTGGCCGGCTTTTTCCCGCAGTTGCTCGGCCCGTCGATCATGCGCCTGATGGACGTGATGCTGGCCTTGCCGTCGCTGTTGCTGGCCGTGGCCATCGTCGCCATCCTCGGCCCTGGCCTGATCAACACCGTGATTGCCATCGCCATCGTTTCCCTGCCGTCCTACGTGCGCCTGACCCGCGCCGCGGTGATGGGCGAACTTAACCGCGACTACGTCACCGCCGCACGCCTGGCCGGCGCCGGCTTGCCCCGACTGATGTTCGTCACCGTGCTGCCCAACTGCATGGCACCGCTGATCGTGCAGGCCACGCTCAGCTTCTCCTCGGCCATCCTTGACGCCGCCGCACTGGGCTTCCTCGGCCTCGGCGTACAGCCGCCAACCCCCGAGTGGGGCACCATGCTGGCTTCGGCCCGGGATTACATCGAGCGCGCCTGGTGGGTGGTAAGCCTGCCCGGCCTGACCATCCTGCTCAGTGTGCTGGCAATCAACCTGATGGGCGACGGCCTGCGCGATGCGCTGGACCCGAAACTCAAGAACGCCGCCTGAGGAAAACGCCATGCCACTTTTGCAGATCAACAACCTCAACGTGCGCTTCGGCGACGCCAATGCGGTACCCGTGGTGGACGGCCTTGACCTGGTGGTAGACGCCGGCGAAATCCTGGCCATTGTCGGCGAGTCCGGCTCGGGTAAATCGGTCACCATGATGGCCCTGATGGGCCTGATCGACGCCCCCGGGCGCATCACCGCCGACGCCCTGACCTTCGACGGCACCGACATGCTCAAGCTCAGCGGCCGTCAGCGGCGCAAGGTGGTGGGCAAGGACATCGCCATGGTCTTCCAGGACCCGATGACCGCGCTCAACCCCAGCTACACCGTAGGCTTCCAGATCGAGGAAGTGCTACGACAGCACCTGGGCCTGAAAGGCAAGGCTGCACGCCAGCGTGCTCTGGAGCTCTTGAAAAAGGTCGAGATCCCGGCCGCCGAAAGCCGCCTGGACGCTTACCCGCACCAGCTGTCAGGCGGCATGAGCCAACGTGTGGCGATCGCCATGGCCATTGCCGGCGAGCCAAAGCTGCTGATCGCCGACGAACCGACCACGGCCCTCGACGTGACGATCCAGGCACAGATCATGGAACTGCTGGTCAACCTGCAGAAGGAGCGCAACATGGCGCTCATCCTGATCACCCACGACCTCGCCGTGGTCGCCGAAACCGCCAGGCGGGTGTGCGTGATGTACGCCGGCCAGGCCGTGGAAGTGGGCCAGGTGCCAGAACTGTTCGATGCGCCCGCCCACCCTTACAGTGAAGCCCTGCTAGCGGCGATCCCCGAGCACAGCATTGGCGCCGAACGCCTGGCCACCCTGCCTGGCATCGTCCCCGGCCGCTACGACCGCCCGGTCGGTTGCCTGCTGTCACCACGCTGCCCCTATGTTCAGGACAATTGCCGGCGCCAGCGCCCCCCCCTCGACCCTCAGGCCCACAGCCTGGTGCGTTGCTTCTACCCGCTGAACCAGGAGGTGGCGTGATGGCCGTCGTTCTATCCGCCCGGGAGCTGACCCGGCACTACGAAGTCTCCCGCGGGCTGTTCAAGGGCCATGCCCTGGTCCGTGCGCTCAATGGCGTTTCATTCGAACTGGAGGCCGGCAAGACCCTGGCTGTAGTCGGCGAGTCCGGCTGCGGCAAGTCGACCCTGGCCCGCGCCCTGACGCTGATCGAAGAGCCGTCGTCCGGCTCGCTGCAAATTGCCGGCACCGAGGTGAAGGGCGCCAGCAAGGCAGAGCGCAAACAACTGCGCCGCGATGTACAGATGGTGTTCCAGAGCCCCTACGCCTCGCTCAACCCAAGGCAGAAGATCGGTGACCAACTGGCCGAACCGCTGCTGATCAACACCTCGCTGAGCAAGGCCGAGCGCCGGGACAAGGTGCAGAAGATGATGGAACAGGTCGGCCTGCGCCCCGAGCACTACCAGCGCTACCCACACATGTTCTCTGGCGGCCAGCGCCAGCGTATCGCCCTGGCCCGGGCGATGATGCTGCAGCCCAAGGTGCTGGTGGCCGACGAACCGACCTCCGCGCTGGACGTGTCGATTCAGGCGCAGGTGCTGAACTTGTTCATGGATCTGCAGAAGGAGTTCAACACTGCCTACGTGTTCATCTCGCACAACCTGGCGGTGGTGCGGCATGTGGCGGATCAGGTACTGGTGATGTACCTGGGGCGGCCGGCAGAAATGGGGCCGAAGGAGGACATCTACAACAAGCCGCTGCATCCCTATACCCAGGCGCTGCTGTCGGCGACACCGGCGATTCATCCAGACCCGTTGAAGCCTAAGATTCGCATCGTCGGGGAGCTGCCCAACCCGCTGAACCCGCCGGATGGGTGTGCCTTCCACAAACGCTGCCCGTACGCGACCGAGCGGTGTGCCAAGGAGGTGCCGGCGCTGAGGCAGGTGAGTACGCGGCAGGTGGCCTGCCACTATGCGGAGCAGTTTCTTTAACTGTTAGAAAACTGGGCAGCCCTCAATGCGAAAAACAGCAGTTTGCTGCGCTGCCCAGCTGAAGTACCAAGGCTTTTTGATTGTGGAGCTGAATCCATTTGTGGACGAGGTTGCCATTGAGGCTGTAGCCCAAGGCGATGTTTGCGATGGAGGCGCCGGGCTCGTCGCACTCTGGGCTTTGAAAGGTTTATTGTAGGTACGGCGCTGAGGCCTGGAAAATCCGCTTGCTGGGTCAGAAATGGTGTCTACTTTTAGGTGGACACCATGGCCTTCGCCGGTTCCATCAGGAAGATGTGTTGGCCGGACGGATACCGGGATTCGACCATCAGGGAAGTGTCAGACTTTTGTGTACGGGACAAGGTATTTTCAATGCTTTGATACCTGCTTGCTGACTGCAGACGCCGTCAAGCCTAATCGGGCAGATGCGTATACAATACTTCCAGTTTCAACCACTACCGCAAATGCTGCCATGCAAGGCAACATATCAACATGACTTTCGCAAGATAGATTTGATAGTCCATTACTATGAGCACTCATATCTACAGGCCCACAGCGAAGAAATACGCCATTGGCACACCCCCAAAATCTACAATTTATATACCGAAGAAAATGTCACCCATACAGGTGCAGAAGCAAAGCCCCTGACAACACTAGGCTAACACCACCGATCTGGATGACTGACAGCCGCTCGCGAAAAAAGAAGTACCCCAGGATCGCGGCGATACCACCCGACAACGTGCTGATGACGGTGACAACGGACACCGAGCCATTTAGAGCCCCCCAAGAAAACGCAGAAAACCCTCCCAAGTTGAAAAGACTGGCCCCGCACAGTGAGCCATAGGTCTTCAGCATTATCGTCGTATGATCCCGCAGAAACTTGATGGCTTCAGGGATAAGGAACATGACCCCCACCGCATACCCTAGCGCCAGCATGTTCACCGGTCCCAGCGCCGGCAAGGTGAATTTCCCCTGAATCCAGAAGCTGATGCCGTAAAGCATGGCCGCCAACAAAGCAAACCACACAGACATTACGCTGGTGACCTTACGATCGAAACCACCATTATCGCTGCGGCAGGCCAACAGCACGCCGAAAAAGCAGACAAGGATACCGACCACCTGCCAAGCGGAAAGGGCATCACCACCCAGCCATGCCAACAGCGTTGTAAAAACACCATACGAAGTGACCAGGGGCGCCACGATGGCTGTCTTGCCAATAGCGAAAGCTTTTGAAAGCGCCAGCGCTCCTACTACGGTGCATAGAGAGGCGACAATTCCTAACCCTATCGTGAGCCAGGGCGCAGAAGTAAATTTCTGCCACTGATCGGCTGAAATGGCAATAATGATTGCCATCAAGAAAAGCCCTAGCAACTGACCGAAAAATACCGCCCGTTTTACTCCAACCGCTCTTGCGTTCACGCCGACCAAGAAGTCTGTGCACCCCCAGAACACCGCAGCCAGCAACCCCATGAATACGTCCATAGCAATGGTCCTTAATTATGAATTATTCCTGAACCTCCTCAGACAGTAATCGGGAAAACAGCAGAAATCAAACACCTATTTTGACAAGAATCTACAGACTAACGTATTTCGGCACGTCCACCAGCCTAGCAACATTATTAACGAGTTAGTTAGTACTGTAGAGATAGCGGCAAGTGCCAAGAGAATACTGTAGGAACTTTCAGACAACACTCCACTTGCACTTACTACACTAAATATTACTAATTCAACGAGACCCTTGGTGTTCATCAGAACACCAAATTGGATTTATTGATCTCAAGCCGGCATCCGGGCCCTGCCTTGCACACGCCTTTTGTAGCGAAGAGTTGTAGCAAAAGGGCCGCAAAGCGGCCCCTAAAATCTCAATGCATAAAGAACCAGATCAGAATAATCACCGGAATCGGCACCCCAATCATCCAAAGCAGTATCGAGCGCATGGCCTTTCTCCTTGTTCGATGGTGACAAGAAAGGTGCAGCCGCCATGCCAGTTGTATCAAAAAACTACATTCATAAGAATCAAAGGCTTACCCTCCAAGCCGCCTGAGCAAACCGTGCAATATGCAGGATCCACGCCCTTGCACCTGGGTGTTCTGCAATGCACTATCCTCCCATGATCGCCACCACCCTCCCCGACGGCCCCGAGCAAACGCCGCTTACCGCCGAAATCGTGCTGCGCTACCACCTCTGCTGGAAGCACCGCGACCTCGACGGTGTCATGGCGCTCTACCACCCCGATATCCAGTACCACGACTTCTTCCAGAACCGCGTGCTCGGCCACCAGGAACTGCGCGACTACGTACGCGCTTGCCTGCCCCATGAAGCCGGCGAGGACATCGTCCACAGCGACCGCATTCGCGTCGATGGCTGCACCGCATTCATCCAGTATCAGGTCACGGTCCAGGGCGGCGACGGCCTGGTTGCGTTTCAGTCCAGCGAGGCGATCACCGTCAGGGACGGGCTGATCTGGCGGGTCAACGAATACGCCACGCTGGTCCGCCGGAACGGCACAGGCCCCGCCAACAGCGGCCCGCGCCCCGCCACCAGCCGCCTGGGCCTGTCGCCCCGGCAGTTGTCGACCATGGCCCAGGACCTGGAGCACTACTTCCAGCGTCAACGCCCCTACCTCGACCCGGAGCTCGACCTGCAACAGGTCGCCGACGCCAGCGGCTACAGCCGCAACCAGATTTCCTACCTGCTTAACCAGGTGCTGGGGCAAAGCTTCTACCGCTACGTCAACCAGGCACGCCTGCAGCACCTGATGGCCAGCCTCGGCGATGACAGCGTCGAGGCGACGATCGACGAGCTGGCCTTCAGTGCCGGCTTCAACTCGCTGTCGGCGTTCTACAAGTGCTTCCGTGAGCACACCGGGCTCACGCCCAAGGCCTACCTGAAGCAAATTTCCCTGCGTGCACGCACGTAGGACAGCTGCCCGCTGACACCACTACGATCGCCCACAGACCTTGACGGATGTGGAGCCGAACCCGATGCAACCCCTGCGCACGCTCAGCCTGTGGATGGACCAGCTCGACGAGCCGCTGTGCGCGCGCCCGGCACTGCGCAATGACCTCGACGTTGACGTGTGCATCATCGGTGCCGGCTATACCGGCCTTTGGACCGCGTACTACCTCAAGCGCCAGGCCCCCCAGCTGAACATTGCGGTGATCGAAGCCCAAATCGCTGGCTTCGGCGCCTCCGGCCGTAATGGGGGCTGGCTGATGGGCAACCTGCTCGGCGAAGACCGCCTGCTCGGTGCCCTCTCGCCGCAACAGCGCCGCGCCAGCATCGACCTGCTGCACGGCATCCCGGATGAAGTGCAGCGCGTGCTGCAAAGCGAAGGCATCGACTGCGACTACCGCAAAGGCGGCGTCCTTTATTGCGCGGCGCGCTACCCGGAGCAGGAACGCAGCCTGCGCGCCTACCTCGACGACTTGTATCGTCAAGGCATGACCGAGGACGACTACCGCTGGCTGAGCCCCGAGCAGTTGGGGAGCCAGCTGCGGGTCAGCAATGCGTTTGGAGCCATTTACAGCCCGCACACGGCGACCATCCAGCCAGCCAAGCTGGTACGCGGCCTTGCCCGGGCAGTGGAGGCGCTGGGCGTCTCGATCTACGAAAACACCCCGGCCATCGACTGGCAGCCGAGCGAGGTGCGTACCCCGCTGGCACAGATTCGCTGCCAGTGGATGGTACCTGCCGTGGAGGGTTACGCCGCCAGCCTGCCGCCACTGGGCAAACACCAATTGCCGGTACAGAGCCTGCTGGTGGCCACCGAGCCGCTGCCGGAGGCCACCTGGGAGCAGATTGGCCTGAGCCAGGGCCAAGCCTTCAGTGAAAGCAGCCGCCAGGTCACCTACGGCCAGCGCACCGCCGACAACCGCCTGGTCTTCGGTGCCCGCGGTGGCTACCGCTTCGGTGGGCGTCTGCGCGAAAACTTCAACCTCGACGAACACGAAGTCGAACTGCGCCGCTACCTGTTCGGCGAACTGTTCCCGCAGCTCAAACAGGTACGCATCACTCATACCTGGGGCGGCAACCTGGGCATGGCGCGACGCTTCCGCCCACACATGCTCTGCGACCGCCAGCGCGGCATCGCCCTTGCCGGCGGCTACGGCGGCGAAGGCGTGGGGGCTACCAACCTGGGTGGACGCACCCTGGCGGCGCTGATCCTCAACCAGCGCAACGAGCTGACGGCGCAACCCTGGGTGCTCGACAACCGCCCGCTATCGAGCCTGGCCAGCTGGCCTCCCGAGCCCTGCCGCTGGCTGGGCTACAACGCGATCATCCAGAGCTTCGTCCACGAGGACCGGACCCTCGCCAACCCCGCCAGCGCGCCGTGGAGGCGGCGCCTGGCCATCTCGGTTGCGGACTTCATGGAAGGCTTCATGCACTGACTTCCCTTTTCACTCGTACAGGATCCACCGGTCATGAGCATCACCCAGTTCAAGAACACCGAATTTGCCGTGCTCGACAGCTCCAACCCGGTCGCGGTACCGCTCGGCGAACCCGTGGCAGTCACGTCAGTCACCTGCGTGGAGCGCAGCGATGGCGTTGAAACCGGCATCTGGGAATGCACCCCAGGGCGCTGGCGGCGGCAGATCGTGCAACAGGAGTTCTGCCATTTCATCAAGGGCCGCTGCACGTTCACCCCCGACGGTGGCGAGCCCCTGGTCATAGAAGCCGGAGACGCATTGATGCTACCGGCCAACAGCACCGGCACCTGGGACATCCAGGAGACCGTGCGCAAGACCTACGTGCTTGTTTTCTGATCCGCTGATCGCCTGCCTTCGATAACAACAGACAAAGCAAGGTAAACCCGACATGCGCACCTTCCTCCTCGCCCCCCTGATGCTGGCCGCCAGCGTGGCCAGCGCCGCTGAAACGGTGAAGATCTACAACTGGTCCAGCTACGTGGCTCCCGACACGTTGAAGAACTTCCAGCAAGCCAGCGGCATCGTGCCGACCTATGACGTGTACGACAGCAATGAAACCCTCGATGGCAAGTTGATGACCGGCAATTCCGGCTACGATGTGGTGTTCCCCTCCAACCACTTCATGGCCCGGCAGATCCAGGGCAAGGCCTTGAAGCGCCTGGACAAGTCGCAGCTGCCTAACTGGCACAACCTCAACCCGGTGCTGCTCAAGGCGCTGGAGGTCAACGACCCAGGCAATCAATACGGTTTCCCGTACCTGTGGGGCAGTACCGGTATTGGCTACAACATCGACAAGGTCAAAGCAGTGCTCGGCGACAACGCGCCCGTGGACTCCTGGGACCTGATCTTCAAGCCCGAGTACATGAGCAAGCTGAAAAGCTGTGGCGTCGCGGTGCTGGACAATGGCCCCGAACTGCTGCCGATCGCCCTGCACTACCTGGGCTTGCCCCATCACAGCCAAGACCCCAAGGACTACGAGAAGGCCAAGGAGCTGCTGATGAAGGTGCGGCCGTACATCAGCTATTTCCACTCGTCCAAGTACACGGGCGACCTGGCCAACGGCGATATCTGCGTGGTGGTGGGGTTCTCAGGGGATGTGCTGCAGGCGAAGAACCGCGCCGACGAGGCGAACAATGGCGTGAAGGTGGGCTATTCGATACCCAAGGAGGGTGCGCCGATGTGGTTCGACATGGTCGCGATGCCCGTCGATGCGCCGGATGAAAAGGCCGGATATGCCTACATGAACTACCTGCTGCAGCCGGAAGTGATGGCCAACATCAGCAACCATGTGCAATACGCAAACGGCAACCTCAAGGCAGACGGCCTGGTAGACCCGGCGATGAAGGGCAATACGATGATTTACCCGAGCGACGAGGTAATGGGCAAGCTGTATGCGCTGGAGGCGATGCCGGCGAAGATCGACCGTATTCGTACGCGAATCTGGACCAGTATCAAAGCCGGGAACTGAAATGGGGCCGCCTAGCGGCCCTTCGCGGGCACGCCCGCTCCCACAGGTATCCCATGACCTCCTGGTTTGGTGATTCCCTGTGGGAGCGGGCGTGCCCGCGAAAGGCTGCAAAGCAGCCCCGATTTCAGGCCTTAATGGTGCTCGCGGGTAGCGCGGAACTTGATGTCCGGCCAGCGCTCTTCCATCAGCGCCAGGTTGACCCGGGTCGGCGCCAGGTAGGTCAGGTGACCGCCGCCGTCGATGGCCAGGTTTTCCATGGCCTTGGTCTGGAATTCCTCGAGCTTCTTCTTGTCATCGCAGCTGATCCAGCGCGCCGACCAGACAGTGATGGGCTCGTAGGCGCACTCGACCTTGTACTCTTCCTTCAGGCGGCTGGCGACCACGTCAAACTGCAGCACACCGACCGCACCCAGGATGATGTCGTTGCTGCGCTCAGGGAAGAACACCTGAGTAGCACCTTCTTCGGCCAGCTGCTGCAGGCCTTGTCGCAGTTGCTTGGATTTCAGCGGGTCTTTCAGGCGTACGCGGCGGAACAGCTCCGGTGCGAAGTGCGGGATACCGGTGAAGCCCAGCGCCTCGCCTTCGGTGAAGGTGTCGCCGATCTGGATGGTGCCGTGGTTGTGCAGGCCGATGATGTCACCGGCAAAGGCTTCTTCCAGCTGCTCACGCTCGGAGGAGAAGAACGTCAGCGCATCGCCGATACGCAGGTCTTTGTTCAGGCGCACGTGGCGCATTTTCATGCCTTTCTCGTACTTGCCCGAGCAGATGCGCATGAAGGCGATACGGTCTCGGTGTTTCGGGTCCATGTTCGCCTGGATCTTGAACACGAAGCCGGTGAACTTTTCTTCCACAGGCTCCACGGTGCGCTCGTGGGCCACACGGCCAAGCGGACGCGGCGCCCAGTCGACCACGGCGTCGAGCACGTGGTCGACACCGAAGTTGCCCAGTGCAGTACCGAAGAACACAGGGGTCAGCTGACCGTTGATGAACTCTTCCTGGTTGAACTCGTGGCAAGCGCCCTGCACCAGCTCCAGTTGCTCGACGAACGAATCGTACTGGTCGCCCAGGTGCGCGCGGGCTTCGTCCGAGTCCAGCTTCTGGATGATCTTGGCTTCGGTGCGCTCGTGGCCATGGCCCGGGGTGTACACCACGATGTAGTCACCGGTCAGGTGGTACACGCCCTTGAAGTCGCGGTAGCAACCGATCGGCCAGGTGATTGGCGCGGCCTTGATCTTCAAAACGGCTTCGATCTCGTCGAGCAGTTCGATCGGGTCGCGGATGTCTCGGTCGAGTTTGTTGATGAAGCTGACGATTGGCGTGTCGCGCAGGCGGCACACGTCCATCAGGGCGATGGTACGCGGCTCAACGCCTTTACCGCCGTCGAGCACCATCAGCGCCGAGTCCACCGCGGTCAGGGTGCGGTAGGTGTCTTCCGAGAAGTCTTCGTGGCCGGGGGTGTCGAGCAGGTTGATCATGTGCTCACGGTACGGGAACTGCATCACCGAGGTGGTGATGGAGATGCCGCGCTGCTTCTCCATTTCCATCCAGTCGGAGGTGGCATGGCGGTCGGACTTGCGCGACTTCACGGTACCGGCGACGGCAATGGCCTTGCCCATCAGCAGCAGCTTCTCGGTGATGGTGGTCTTACCGGCGTCGGGGTGGGAAATGATTGCGAAAGTGCGGCGCTTCGCGACTTCGGCGGCCTGGTTGGTCATGGGAAATCGCCTGACTGGGGGATTTGAAAGGGGCAGTATCATACCTGAAGTTGGGCCTGGGCCAAAATCTGCCGAATGAATGGCGCCTGTGCCGGCCTCGTCGCGGGTAAACCCGCGCCTACAGGTACGACACAGGATCCGGATGCGGTGCAGTCTTCGTAGGAGCGGGTTTACCCGCGAAGACGCCAGCACAGACAAAACAAACCCAACAGGCAATCGCTTTATCACGACAAATAACCAAAACGCAGTTATTTCAACGCCTGCAGCACATCAAGTCGCTGTTTTTTCTCGCCCAAAAACCCGCAACCCAGCGATTAACGCTGGCCAAATGCCGTCCCAGATGGGAACCTTTACGCCCACGGAGACGTCCACTCCCCTGCAAACCGCTTCGGTTGGGGACTGGTTTCATCAGCATTTTCGGGCCCGACGGGGTTCGGCTCATGGCCTGATCGCAGCCCTCGGTTTGCATCACGCTGCTACTCGCGAACACACCACCCGCCGCCAGGACTGGCCGGCAACCAAGAAGTGTGCTCGCCGACTACACAAGGAGTCCACCTGTGGCTAAACGCTACGGAAAGGGGCTGTTGGGATGGGCCGCCGTGCTCGTCATCCTGGCCCTGCTGGTCCACTGGATCGGCATCGACACGATCGCGCGTTATCGCGACGATCTTGGGTTCTACCTGCAAGCGCACCTGGTACTGGTGCTGGCTTCGATGGCGGCGGCGCTGGCCGTGGGCATCCCCGCCGGCATTGCGTTAAGTCGACCGCACCGGGTCGACAAAGCCGAGCGCTTCATGCAGTTCTTCAACGTTGGCAACACCATCCCCCCTCTGGCCGTTCTGGCCATCGCCCTGAGTATCCTGGGCATCGGCGCCGGGCCTGCGATCTTCGCACTGTTCCTCGCGTCCCTCCTGCCCATCGTGCGCAACACCTACGAAGGCCTGAAAAACGTCCCCGCATCGCTCAAGGAAGCCGCTACCGGCATTGGCATGACCCCGCGCCAGCAACTCTGGCAGGTGGAACTGCCCAACGCCGTGCCGATCATCGTCGGCGGCGTACGCGTGGCCCTGGCGTTGAACGTGGGCACCGCACCGCTGGCATTCCTGATCGGCGCCAACAGCCTGGGCAGCCTGATTTTCCCCGGCATCGCCCTGAACAATCAGCCGCAGCTGCTGCTGGGGGCCGCCTGCACCGCGCTGCTGGCACTGGTGCTGGATGCGGCGGTGAGTTTCTCCAGCAGGCGCTGGCTGGAACGTGGCCTGGCCCAATAAGGATAGGAAACGCATGAAGAAGAGAATCGCCTTGCTGCTGGGCGCGGCCCTGCTGTTCGCAGGATTTGCCCAGGCAGCGGAAAAACCGCTGATCCGCATCGGCGCGCGGGTGTTCACCGAACAGACCGTGCTCGCCGAAATCACCGCGCAGTACCTGCGCGCCAATGGCTTCGATGTGCGTGTCATCGGCGGGCTTGGCAGCAGCCTCGCACGTCAGGCCCAGGAAACCGGCCAGCTCGACCTGATGTGGGAATACACCGGGGTGTCGCTGGTGTCCTACAACCACATCGATGAGCGTATGCCCAGCGCCGAGGCCACCTACGCCAAGGTCAAGGAGCTGGATGCCAAAAAAGACCTGATCTGGCTGACCCCGTCGAAATTCAGCAACACCTATGCCCTCGGCTTGCCAAAGCAGGTCGCGGAGGCCTACCCGCAGATCAACTCGATCAGCGACCTTAACCAGGTGCTGCGCGACGAGCGCAAGCGTAATCACCTGGTGGCCCTGGACACCGAGTTCGCCAACCGCCCCGACGGCCTGGTCGGGCTCAAGGAAATGTACGACCTGAAGGTCGGCCGCGCCAACATCCGCCAGATGGACGCGGGCCTGGTCTACACGGCCATGCACAACAACCAGGTGTTCGCAGGCCTGGTCTACACCACCGACGGTCGCCTGAGCGCGTTCAACCTCAAGCTGCTCGAAGACGACAAGCACTACTTCCCCGACTACACCGCCGCCCCGGTGGTGCGCAAGGCCGTGCTCGACGCCAACCCGCAACTGGTCGCCCTGCTCAAGCCACTGGCCGAGCAGCTCGATGACGAGACCATGCGCCAGCTCAATGCCAAGGTCGACGTAGACCACCAGAACCCGACCGCTGTGGCCGCGGCATTCCTGCGAGAGCATCCCCTCAAGGAGGTACAGCCATGAGCCTGCTCGACACGTTCGCCCACCTCGACTGGGCCCAGGTGCTGCAACTGACCTGGCAGCACATCATGCTGGTTGGCATCGCCGTCGGCCTGGCGATCCTCGTTGGCGTGCCGCTGGGCATCCTGATGACCCGCTTCCCGGCAGTGGCCGGCCCGCTGCAGGCCAGCGCCACAGTGCTGCTGACCATCCCATCGATTGCGTTGTTCGGCCTGCTGCTGCCGTTCTACTCCAAGTTCGGCCAGGGGCTGGGCCCCTTGCCTGCGATCACTGCCGTGTTTCTTTATTCGCTGCTGCCAATCATGCGCAACACCTACCTGGCCCTGACCAATGTCGAGCCCGGTATCCGTGAAGCCGCGCGTGGCATTGGCATGACCTTCGGCCAGCGCCTGCGCATGGTCGAGCTGCCCATCGCCGTACCGGTGATCCTCGCCGGCGTTCGCACCGCCGTGGTGATGAACATCGGCGTCATGACCATTGCCGCCACCATCGGCGCCGGCGGCCTCGGCGTGCTGATTCTGACTTCCATCAGCCGCAGCGACATGTCGATGCTGCTGGTCGGCGCCGTACTGGTCAGCCTGCTGGCGATCATCGCCGACCTGCTGCTGCAAACCCTGCAACGTGCCCTGACTCCAGAAGGACTGCGCTCATGATCGAACTGAAGAACCTCAGCAAAACCTTCAACGTCAACGGCAAGGACGTCAAAGCCGTCGACTCGGTAAGCCTCACCGTCAATGAAGGGGAAATCTGCGTGTTCCTCGGCCCGTCGGGCTGCGGCAAGAGCACCACGCTGAAAATGATCAACCGCCTGATCACGCCCACCTCGGGCCAGGTGTTCATCAACGGCGAAGACACCACCGGCCTGGACGAAGTTACCCTGCGCCGGCACATCGGCTATGTGATCCAGCAGATCGGTCTGTTCCCCAACATGACCATCGAGGAGAACATTACCGTGGTCCCGCGCCTGCTTGGCTGGGACAAGCAGAAATGCCACGAGCGGGCTCGCGAGCTGATGCACATGATCAAGCTCGAACCCAAGCAGTACCTGCAACGCTACCCGCGCGAGCTATCTGGCGGCCAGCAACAGCGTATCGGCGTGATTCGCGCCCTGGCAGCAGATGCACCCGTGCTGTTGATGGATGAACCGTTCGGCGCGGTCGACCCGATCAACCGCGAGATGATCCAGAACGAGTTCTTCGAAATGCAGCGGGCGCTGAACAAGACGGTGATCATGGTCAGCCACGACATCGACGAAGCGATCAAACTGGGCGACAAGATTGCCATCTTCCGTGCCGGCAAGCTGTTGCAGCTGGATCACCCGGATACCCTACTGGCGCACCCGGCGGATGATTTCGTCAGCAACTTTGTGGGCCAGGACAGCACCCTCAAACGCCTGTTGCTGGTGCGTGCCGAGGATGCAGCGGACAACGCGCCGTCGGTGAGCCCGGAAACACCAGTGAGCGACGCACTGGAGCTGCTCGATGAGCACGACCGCCGCTACGTGGTGGTGACCGACGCGCAGAACAAGGCGCTGGGCTATGTGCGCCGACGTGACATGCACCGCCAGCAAGGGACGTGTGGCGATTTCCTGCGGCCGTTCAATGCCACGGCGTCGCACGATGAGCATTTGCGCATCCTGTTGTCGCGCATGTACGAGTTCAACCGCGCGTGGTTGCCAGTGTTGGATGCCGAGCAGGTGTTCTTGGGCGAGGTGACGCAGGAGTCGATTGCCGCGTACCTGAGCTCGGGGAGATCGCGGGGGGCGAAGAGCAGTATCGTTTCGCCGGCCGAGGCGGTGGTTTCGTAATCGCCGGGGGCGCTTTGCGCCCCTTCGCGGGTAAACCCGCTCCTACAACGGCCTGTGTTCAATCCCCGATGTATGTCCACAACCGATCAATGTGTAGGAGCGGGTTTACCCGCGAATACGGTGGTGGCGGCAACGGTGAACGACGGGTGAAGATTGGCCAGCAGTCCCGGCCCTTTCGCGGGTGAACCCGCTCCTACGACGGCCTGCGCCCAATCACCGATGTGTCCACCATCGATCAATGTGTAGGAGCGGGTTTACCCGCGAATACGGCAGCGGAGGCAACGGTGAACGACGGGTGAAGATTGGCCAGCAGGCCCGGCCCTTTCGCGGGTGAACCCGCTCCTACACCCGACCGCGAAGGGCCGCAAAGCGGCCCCGGCAATCTCCGATCAAAACCCAACACTGGCCTGCACGTAGAAGGTTCGCGGCTCACCCACGTAAAGGCCGGCATTGTTGTCACTGGAGCGGGTGAAGTACTGCTTGTCGAACAGGTTCTTCACCCCCGCCGCCAGCTTCAGGTTGGACCACTGCGGCCCGAACTCATAACCGCCACGGGCATGCCAGGTCACGTAGCCTGGAATATCGCCATACTGCCCGTCAGCACTCGGCTCGGTGATGTAGTCGCCATTGAAACTGCCATCGGCATTGATCCCGGTACCGGGTGCGCGCTGCCTGGATTGGGCATAGGCATCCAGGTTCCAGGTCCAGTGGTTGATCGCGTAACGCACCCCGGCAGTGGCCACCTGGCGTGAATAGAACGGCAGGTCACGGCCCTTGAACCCCGGGATATCCCCTTCATAGGTCGCGCGGGTATAGGTGTAGCCACCGCTCACCGACAGCCCGTCCAGGCGCGGGTCCAGCCCTGCCAGGTCATAACGCACCGAGGCCTCGATGCCCTGGTGCTTGGTCGCACCGAGGTTGGTCCAGCCCACGTCGTTGCTGATGTACTGCAGCTCATCATCGAAGTCGATGTAGAACGCCGTCAGCTCACCGGCAAAGCCGCCATTGTCATAACGGGTACCGATTTCGTAGGTCTTGGCTTTTTCCGGCTCCAGGCCATTGGCCGTACTGTTGCCAGAACCGCCCTGGCCCAGCTGGAAGTACTGCAGGCTACCGAACGAAGTCTCGTAGTTGGCGAATACCTTCCAGGCATCGGAAACGTGGTACATCACGCTGAGCGCCGGCAAAGGCTCGTTGCTGGTGATGCTGCGCTTTTTCTCGGCTACCGGGCGGTTGTTGGCGTCCAGTACCGGGCGGTCGCGCCAGTCGGTATTGATGTGCTCGAAGCGCACGCCAGGGGTAATGGTCCAGTTGCCCACGTCGATCTTGTCGTCGATGTAGTAGGCGCTGGCCTCGGTGCCGCCGCTGCGGTCCTGGAACACGTGGCCGTCGGAAGTCGGGGTCACCGTCGGTACGTTGTCGATCAGCGCCAGGCGAGTCGACTGTTCGCGCATCGCTTCCTTCAGGTAACGGTAACCGACACTGACTTCCTGGGTGGTTGGGCCGGCAAAGAAGATGCGCGACACACGGGGTTCAATGGCGAAGGTGTGGTAGTTGCGCGGGTACGACGACAACGTCTTCATGTCCCGCGAGGCTATTGTGCTGCCGCGGAAGCTGTCGGTGTAGTAGGTCAGCACTTCGAACTGGGTGGCATCGTCGAGCTGCCGCTGCCATTTGAACGACACATCCTTGCGCCGGCCCGCGAAGTAGTCGTAATCGCGCAGCGACTGGTACGGGTTGCTGTCGTATTGGGCCTGGGTCAAGCCACCCGGCATGTCGGCACGGCCATCGTAATAATGGAAGTTGAGCCAGAACTCATCGACATCGGTTGGCGCCCAATGCGTCTTGAGGATAACGTCGTCGATGTCGTTGCCGTTGTTGCTTTCACGGTAACCGTTGCCATTCACCCCGGTGTACAACAGCGCCACGCCCATGCCATTGTCGGCCGTGCCACCGACGAAGGCTGACTCGGTGTGTTTCCAGCCACCGTGCTGGGAGGTCTCCAGGGTGGTGGACAGCTCTGCCGAGGCCTTTTCCGGAATCGCCCGGGTTACAAAGTTGATCACGCCGCCCACGTTCTGCGGGCCATAGCGCACCGAGCCGGCACCGCGCACGACGTCGATGCTGTCGAGGTTGCCAGAGGAAATCGGTGCCATCGACAGCTGTGGCTGGCCATACGGCGCGAACGCGGCCGGGATGCCATCGATCAGTACCGTGGAGCGTGGTGACAGGCGCGAAGTAAGGCCGCGCACGCCCACGTTCAGCGACAGGTCGCTGCCACCGGTTCCGTTGGAGTCCTGCACTTGCACGCCGGGGATGCCGCGCAGCACGTCGCGCACGTTCATTGCGCCCTTCTCCACCATCGCCTCGCGGCGTACCACGGTGCGTGCCCCGGGGTGGTTCTGTACCACGCTCTGCTGGGCATCACCCAGCCAGTCACCGACCACCTTGATGTCGGTGGGTGCCAGCTCCAGGCTGCCGCTGCCCAGGTCAAGGGTAGTCGGCAGAGGCTTCACCACAACGGTGTCCCCGGACATCTCGTAGGTGAGCCCGCTGCCTTGCAACAGCTGTTGCAGCGCCTGCACCGGCGCCAGGTTGCCCGATACCGCCGGGGCCTGTTTGCCGGCGACCAGCTCGGGGCTGAAAAACAGCTGCAGGCTGGTCTGCTGGCCGAGCTGGTTCAGCGCCGAACCCAACGGCTGGGCCTGGATCTGGAGGGTATTGCCGGCCTCTGCGGCCTGGCTGTCAACGGCCACGGTGCTGACCGCCAGGGCCAGCGCCAGGGCGCGAAAGCGTGGGAAGGGTCTGTTGTTGTTCACGTCGTCGAAACATCCTGGAATGCGGAATAAACGCCAACCGCGTGCAAATGGAAATGCTTGGCAGTTGCAGCTGGCGAGGAAGACGAACGAGTGAAAAAAAACCTGAATCTAGTTGGCGATTATTTCGCTGGAGCCGTCTTCATGGGCCTTGATGGCCACCGGCAGGATGCTCGGCAAAGCCCGCAGCAGAGCGTCTGTATCGTTGGTACTGAAGGTGCCGGACAGGCGCAGCCGCGCGACTTTCCCAGGGGCGACCCGCAATGGCTGGCTACGGTAGCGCAAGGTTTCGGCCACTACTTCGGTGAGGGTTGCGTTGTCGAACACCAGCTTGCCCTGTCGCCATGCGGTCATGGCGCCGGTGTTGACCGCATAGGGTGCGGCGACCAGGCCCTGTGCATCTATATGCGACCCCTGCCCGGCCGTCAGTTGCGCCAGCGAGGCGCCCTTACCCTGCACCCGCACCGACCCCTGTTCCACCGCCACACGGGTGCTGGCTGGGTCCAGGCGGACGTCAAAGCGGGTACCTGTGACGATCACACTGCCCTGGGCAGTGTCGACCACAAACGGCCGGTTACTGTCATGGGCGACGCTGAACATCACTTCCCCGGCGTTCAGGCGCACGTGCCGCTGGCCGGCGCTGAACTCCACCTGCAACTGCGTGCTGCCATTGAGCTCCAGATGCGAGCCATCCGGCAGTTCGACCTGACGGCGCTCATTGAAGGCCGTCTGCAGGCTGCCCTGATGGTTCAGTTGCAGGTGGTGCCAGCCGGTCCAGCCCAGGCCCAGCGCCACTACCGCGACACTGGCGGCCAACGCCTGGCGCATGAAACGCCGTCGTGGCAGCTGCTGCACCGGGTCTGGCCGGCACAGCGCCTCCAGGTGCTGGCGTGGAATGAAGTCGGCGGCCTGCCACACGCGGCAGAGATGCTCATATTCTTCCCGGTGATGCTCGTCGCTCGCCAACCAGGCACGCAACTGCTTGTGCAGCCCGGCATCCCGAGGTGCATCCTGCACGCGGGCGAACCATGCGGCCGCCTGCTCGCGGACGGCATCGGTACCGTGCTGTTTCATCGAAAAGGCCTCCTGACTCTTCATGCCGACACATCCAGGTGCTCACGCAGGTGCCGGAGCGTGCGGATCATATACTTTTCGACCATGTTCTTGCTCAAACCCATGCGCTCGGCAATCTCGGCCTGGGTCAGGCCTTCGAGCTTCTGCCAGATGAACACCTGCCGGCAGTTGAGTGGCAGCTCGGCCAGGGCGCGCTCGACGCGGTCGGCCAGCTCCAGGGCATGCACGTAGGCTTCCGGGTCGCCACTGCCGGTTGCGCCTTCTTCGAAGGCTTCCCGCTCCAGCGCCTGGCGGCGGTCCTCGCGACGGAAGCCATCCACAGCGATGTTGCGCGCAGCCTGATGCAGGTAGGCGCGTGGCTGCTCAACCTGCTCGCGCGGGGTTTCCAGTACCCGGACAAAGGCATCGTGGGTGAGGTCCTCGGCCTGCTGACGACTGCGCAGCTTGCGCGTCCAGGTGCCGATCAGCTCATGGTAGTGGTCGAGGAAGCCTTTGTGTCCGGACACGGTCGGGGGTCATCAGGGAGGCAGATAAGGGTGCGAATAGTAATGTTTCTCATCAAAAGCAGCAAATCCGCCAGTCGGTAACAAAAAATTTATGGGCGATTTCCTGTACGGGGGTACCAGGAAAATGTGGCCATAAATATGAACACCTCCGGCCCTTTCGCGGGCAAGCCCGCTCCCACATGGAACGCGTATCCCCTGTAGGAGCGGGCTTGCCCGCGAAGGGCCCAACACGCTCCATTCCACAATTTTTTACGCTTGAAAGATCGCAGGGAACATCAGCCGGTCACACGAGTCGGTTATTCAAATGGCTGGTCGTCGATCCACGTCGATCACGCCCGGATTGCCTGTTGATTCTGCATTCTTCACGCCCTAAAGTGCGCGCCGAACGTCCATGCTGGAAACGATCCATCCGGCTCAAGTACTGAGTAGGCGAACCAAAGTGGGGATACGGAGGACGTTCAGTTTGCAGCCACTTAATCTTTCAGTTTGCCCATGGAGTCCCTGAGCATGTCGATCCAGGTCGAAGACTATTTCGCGCGTGAAACCTTCCAGAAAATGAAGGCGTTCGCTGACAAGCAGGAAACCCCGTTCGTACTCATCGACACCCAGATGATCAGCCAGGCGTACGACGACCTGCGCGCCGGTTTCGAATTCGCCAAGGTCTACTACGCGGTCAAGGCCAACCCGGCCGTTGAAATCATCGACCTGCTCAAAGAGAAAGGTTCGAGCTTCGACATCGCCTCGATCTACGAGCTGGACAAAGTGATGGGCCGCGGTGTCAGCGCCGACCGCATCAGCTACGGCAACACCATCAAGAAGTCCAAGGACATCCGCTACTTCTACGAGAAGGGCGTGCGCCTGTATGCCACCGACTCGGAAGCCGACCTGCGCAACATCGCCAAGGCCGCACCGGGCTCGAAAGTGTATGTGCGTATTCTGACTGAAGGCTCCACCACTGCCGACTGGCCACTGTCCCGCAAGTTCGGCTGCCAGACCGACATGGCCATGGACCTGCTGATCCTCGCCCGCGACCTGGGCCTGGTGCCTTATGGCATCTCCTTCCACGTGGGCTCGCAGCAACGCGACATCAGCGTGTGGGACGCCGCCATCGCTAAGGTCAAGGTAATCTTCGAACGTCTGAAAGAAGAAGACGGCATCGAACTGAAGCTGATCAACATGGGTGGTGGCTTCCCGGCCAACTACATCACCCGTACCAACAGCCTGGAAACCTACGCCGAAGAAATCATCCGCTTCCTCAAGGAAGACTTCGGTGACGAACTGCCGGAAATCATCCTCGAGCCCGGCCGTTCGCTGATCGCCAACGCCGGCATCCTGGTCAGCGAAGTGGTGCTGGTCGCACGCAAGTCGCGTACCGCCGTCGAGCGCTGGATCTACACCGACGTGGGCAAGTTCTCCGGCCTGATCGAAACCATGGACGAAGCCATCAAGTTCCCGATCTGGACCGAGAAGAAAGGCGAAGCCGAAGAAGTGGTCATCGCCGGCCCGACCTGCGACAGCGCCGACATCATGTACGAGAACTACAAGTACGGGCTGCCGCTGAACCTGGCCATCGGTGACCGCCTGTACTGGCTGTCGACCGGCGCCTACACCACCAGCTACAGCGCAGTGGAATTCAACGGTTTCCCGCCGCTGAAGGCTTACTACCTGTAATGCACAACGGGGCCGAAAGGCCCCGTTTTCATTTGTGTGCTGTCGATGCTGGCCTCTTTGCGGGTAAACCGTACAACGCCCTGCGCCCAACCACCGATCCGTGTGTAGGAGCGGGTTTACCCGCGAATACGATGGCGGCGGCAACGGTGAACGGCGGGTGGAGATTGGCCAGCAGGCCCGGCCCTTTCGCGGGTGAACCCGCTCCTACGACGGCCTGCGCCCAACCACCGATGCGTGTGTAGGAGCGGGTTTACCCGCGAATACGGCGGCGGTGGCAACGGTGAACGGCCAGTGGAAATTGGCCAGCACAGTCAACCTCACTCACCACGCCGTTCGATCTCCTCGGCATAGCGCCCGGCAAAGGTCATGAGCGCCGGCCCCGCCTCCTGCAAGGTCACCAGCGCCGCACGCAGGAAGTTCATGTTGCCCTCGATCCGCGCCCGCTCCAGCCAAGGCGCGGCCTCAGCCACCTGCCCACGCTCGACCAGCACCAGCGCCAGGCTGAACATCCCACGAAAATCCCCCGCCTCGGCCGAACGCCGATACCAGCGCACCGCCCGCGCCGGGCTGGGCGCCGTGGCAATGCCCTGCTCCAGGTAACGCCCATACAGGTTCATCGACTTGGCATGCCCCAGCTGCGCAGCCTTCTCGTAGCACATCAGTGCCTGCGCCTGATTGGCCGGCACCCCACGCCCGGTCGCCAGAAGGTTGCCCAGGTTATACAGGCCCCAGTCCAACCCGGAGTCGGCCGCACGGGCGTAGTGAACGGCCGCCTGCACCAAACTCACCTCGCCGCCCCAGCCATGCTCCAGGCAACGCCCGAGCATGTTGTGCGCCATGGCACTGCCACTCTGTGCAGCGATACCGAACCAACGCCGGGCAACCGTGGCATCCTGCTGGATGCCACGCCCATCCAGCAGGATCTGCCCCAGCAGCAACTGCGCCTCGACCACGCCCTGCCCCGCTGCCGCCAGAATCGCCTGGGCGGCCTTGCCGGGGGTTTCCTCGAGCATGGCCTGCAAGCCGGCCACATCCACCACTTCCTCACGTCGCAGCAGGTAGGACACGGCTCAGACCTCAGCCCAGCGGCGCAGCAAATTATGGTAGGTGCCCGTCAGCTGCAACAGCGAAGGATGGTCCGGCACATCGGCAGTCAGCTGCTGGATTGCATTGTCCATCTCGAACAGCAGCGCCCGCTGGCTGTCATCGCGCACCAGGCTCTGGGTCCAGAAGAATGCGGCATAGCGTTGGCCACGGGTCACCGGGTTGACCTTGTGCAGGCTTGTGCCGGGGTACAGCACCATGTCACCGGCGGCCAGCTTGATCTGCTGCACGCCATAGGTGTCCTGGATCACCAGCTCACCGCCGTCGTAGCTTTCCGGGTCGCTGAGGAACAGCGTGGAAGACAGGTCGGTACGCACCCGCTCCGGGCTGCCCTTGGGCTGGCGCAGGGCATTGTCGATGTGGAAACCAAAGTTGCCGCCATCGCGGTAGCAGTTGATCAGCGGCGGGAACACCTTGTGCGGCAAGGCTGCCGACATGAAGCGCGGGGTCTTCCACAGGCGGTCGATCAGCGCAGTGCCGATTTCCTTGGCCAGTGCATGGCCTTCCGGCAGCTGCAGGTTGTGCTTGGCCTTGGCCGACTGATAACCCGCCGTAACCTTGCCATCGGCCCAGTCGGCCCGCTCCAGCGCCTCGCGGATACGGGCCAGTTCATCAGCGTCGAACAGGCCTGGGATGTGAAGCAGCATGGCAACAGCACCGTTAGTAAATGTAAAGGCGCAATGATATTGATTCCCTTTTGCGCTACACAAGCCCCATTCGCCGCTTAAGACGTTTCAGCGGCATGAAACCGTAAAGACAAATTGTAAAGATTGTAAATTCTTCACGAATGGTAACGACTCTCAATTGTTAGTCAAAATTGCTTACATTAAGATCCACCGCCTCAATACCTTGGGGAAGGTTCTTTGCAATGCGCCAGTACGTACCATCTGCTGTGAGTTCGCCACGCCTGATCGTGTCTGCCATCGGTGTCGCCCTGAGTGCCTCGTCGGTCTATGCCGCCGATCCGGCCGCCAACAGCGCCATCACCCTCGATGCCACCAGCGTCAACGGCAAGGCTGAACAAGCCAGCACCGATTACAAGGTGGAGAAGGCCGCCTCGCAGAAGTACACCGCGCCGCTGGTAGACACCCCGCGCTCGGTAACCGTTATCCCGCAGCAAGTGATCAAGGACACCAACGCCCTGACCCTGCAGGATGCCCTGCGCACCGTGCCCGGCATTACTTTCGGCGCTGGCGAAGGCGGCAACCCGCAAGGTGACCGCCCGTTCATCCGCGGCTTCGACGCCCAGGGCGATACTTACCTGGACGGCGTGCGTGACACTGGCGCCCAAACCCGCGAAATCTTCGCCATCGAATCTGTTGAAGTGGCCAAGGGGCCGAACTCGGCCATCGGTGGCCGCGGCGCGGCCGGCGGTACCATCAATCTGGTAAGCAAGCGCGCGCATCTGGGCAACTCGCTGGACGGTGCCTGGACCTGGGGCAGCGACCAGACCCAGCGCTACACCTTCGATGGCAACTACCAGTTCAGCGATACCGTTGCCGGCCGCCTGAACCTGATGACCCACGAAAGCAACGTCGCCGGCCGCGACAAGGTCAACTACGACCGCTGGGGTATCGCCCCGTCGCTGGCCTTTGGCCTGGGCACGCCGACCCGCGTCAACCTCGACTACTACCACCTGGAAAGCGACGACCTGCCGGATTCGGGCATCCCTTACACCATCCCGACCAACGGCAGCGCCGGGCGCACCTCGGCACACCCGAGCAAGCCGAATGATGGCGGCGACAGTGACAACTTCTACGGCCTGACCGGCCGCGACTTCCGCAAGACCCGAGTGGATATCGCAACCTTCGCCGTCGAGCACGACCTGACCGACTCGCTGACCATCAAGAACACCCTGCGTCACGGCAACAGCATGCAGGACTACATCCTGACCCAGCCCGACGACAGCAAGGGCAACGTCAACAACGGCAGTGTCTGGCGCCGCGCCAACACCCGTGTCGGCAACACCGCCACTACCACCAACCAGACCGATCTGTTCGGCGAGTTCTACGTTGGCGGCATGAAAAACAGCTTCTCGACCGGTATCGAACTGAGCCGTGAAGAGAGCGAGCGCTCAAGCTACACCGTCGACACCGACACCGTGCCAGGCGGGTCTGCCAACAGCAACTGCACCCCAGGCATGATCGGCGCCACCAGTGGCTACAACTGCACCTCGCTGAGTAACCCGAACCCGGATGATCCGTGGAACGGTGCCATCTCGCGCAACTATGCCGGCACCACCACCAACAGCAAGACCCGTGCAATCTACGTGTTCGACACCCTGGAGCTTACCCCGGAGTGGCTGGTCAACATGGGCCTGCGCTACGACCACTTTGACACCGACTACAAGACCTACAACGCCGCTGGCACCACCACCGCCAAAGGCAAAGATGTCAGCGAGTTCGTCACCGGCCAGCTGGGCCTGGTGTGGAAGCCGGCCGAAAACGGCAGCATCTACGTGTCCTATGCCACCTCCGCCACGCCACCTGGCGCCATGCTTGGCGAAGGTACCGAAGGCAACCCGCTGGGCGGCACGCCAGACCGTAACGGCAACCTGCTGGGCAGCGACATGGAGCCGGAAGAAACCACCAACTACGAGATTGGTACCAAGTGGGACCTGCTTGACCAACGTCTGTCGCTGACTGCCGCGCTGTTCCGCACCGAGAAGGAAAACGCCCGGGTCCAGGTCAACACCAATACCTACGAGAACATTGGCGAGACCCGGGTTCAAGGTATCGAACTGTCGGCCAGCGGCAAGCTGACCGACAAGTGGCAGGTATTCGCCGGCTACACCTACATGCAGGCTCGCCAGATCGACGGCGGCCCGGTGGGCAAGGCCAACGACGGCAACCAGCTGCCGAACACGCCGAACAACAGCGCCAGCCTGTGGACCACCTACTCGATCACGCCAAAGCTGACCGTGGGCGGTGGTGCGTTCTACGTGGATGACGTGTACGGCAGCGTGGCCAACACCACCATGGTCGACAGCTACGTACGCTACGACGCCATGGCCGCCTACAAGCTGACCAAGAACGTCGACCTGCAACTGAACGTGCAGAACCTGACCAACGAGGTGTACTACGACAAGGCCTTCTCTACCCACTTCGCCAACCAGGCGGCCGGGCGGACGGCGCTGCTGACCACCAGCGTGCACTTCTGACGTCAGGGTTGGGTTGATCTGTTGAAGGGCTGCGCCTGTGCCGGCCCTTTCGCGGCTAAAGCCGCTCCTGCGTTGCCGGTGCAGGAGCGGCTTTAGCCGCGAAGAGGCCCGCACAGACAACACGAAAAGCAGCCCTCCCGGCCCCGTTCATTCCCGTGAGCGGGGCTTTTGCGTATCAAGGCATAATGCACGCCGCGCTGGTCGCGGTAGCAACTCAAGGTGAGAAACGTGGTGAAGAAGACGCTGTTCCAATTGCACTGGTTCTTTGGCATCACCGCTGGCCTGGTGCTGGCCTTGATGGGCATTACCGGGGCGCTGTACTCGTTCCAGGAAGAACTGCTGCGCGCATTCAATGCCGATGTACTCAAGGTGGAAGTACGCGCCGAAGGCGTGCTGCCGCCGGCCGAGTTGGTTAAGCGGGTCGAAGCCCAGCAACAGGACAAGGTGTCGATGCTGTGGGTCGACGTGCGCGAAGGCAACGCTGCACGGATCTTCTTCATGCCCGCACCGGGCGAACGCCGTGGCGAGCTGCGCTATGCCGACCCGTACACCGGCGAACTCAAGGGCGAAGCGGCCGGGCAAGGCTTCTTCAACCTCATGCTCAAGCTGCACCGCTTCCTCGCCATGGGCGATACTGGCCGGCAAATCACCGGGGCCTGCACCCTGATGCTGGTGTTCTTCTGCCTGTCCGGCCTTTACCTGCGCTGGCCGCGCAAAGCGCTGGACTGGCGTACCTGGCTGACCTTCGACTGGGCCAAGAAAGGCCGCGCCTTCAACTGGGACCTGCACGCCGTTGCCGGCACCTGGTGCCTGCTGTTCTATCTTCTGTTCGCCCTGACCGGGCTGTTCTGGTCCTATGAGTGGTACCGTGAAGGCCTGAACAAGCTGCTGGCCGACGCGCCGGCTGCGGGCCAGCAGCAAAAACGGGGTGAAGGCCGTGGCCGGCACGGGCCGCAGAACGTCGACAGGAATGCGCCGCCGCTGGTGGTGGACTACGACGCCATCTGGGCCAACCTCAAGGACGCCGCGGGCCCAGGCCTGTCCACCTACAACCTGCGCCTGCCGCCCGCTGGTGGTCAGCCGGCCAACCTGTTCTACCTGCTCGACAACGCTGCGCACCCGCGTGCCTTCAATACCCTGGTGCTGGACCCGGCCACTGGCCAGGTTAAAAAGCACGACCGCTACACCGACAAGTCCTTCAAGGCGCAGCTACTGCAGAGTGTTTACGCCTTGCACGTCGGCGAATACTTCGGCTTGCCGGGGCGCATCATCGTCACCATTGCCAGTCTCACCATGCCGTTGTTCTTCGTCACCGGCTGGCTGCTGTACCTCGACCGCCGCCGCAAGAAACGTCAGGTGCGTGCAGCCCGTGGCAACGTCGCCAACAGCGGCAATGGCGAGGGCTGGCTGATCGGCTTTGCCAGCCAGAGTGGCTTTGCCGAACAGTTGGCCTGGCAGAGCGCCGAGCAGCTGCAGGCAGCTGGCCAGCCCGTTCAGGTGCGCGCCCTTGCCGAGCTGGGTGAAAACGACTTGCGCCAGGCCCATCGCGCGCTCTTCGTGGTGAGTACCTTCGGCGACGGCGAAGCGCCCGACAGCGCTCGCGCCTTCGAGCGCAAGGTGCTCGGCCAGCCTTGGGCACTCAACAACCTCAACTATGCCCTGCTTGCCCTCGGTGATCGTCAGTACCCGCACTTCTGCGGTTTCGCTCGTCGCCTCCAGGCGTGGCTGGGAGAGCGCGGTGCCAGCAGTGCATTCAGCCCGGTGGAAGTGGACAACGCCGACCAGGCCGCCCTGCAGCAATGGCAGCAGGAGCTGGCGCAACTGACCGGTGTCCAGCCGGTGGCCGCCTGGCAGCCGCCAACCTTTGCCAACTGGTCGCTGGTGCGCCGCGAACTGCTCAACCCCGGCAGCCAAGGCCAACCGGTGTACCTGCTTGGCCTGCTGGCTGCAGAGCCTGCAAGCTGGGAAGCCGGCGATCTGGTAGAGATACTGCCGCTGAATGGGCAGCCACGGATCGACGCGTTCCTCAAGGGCATGGCACTGGACGCCAGCAGCCAGGTGCAGGTGAATGGCCTGAGCGAAACCCTTGCCCAGGCACTCGCTGGCCGCCAACTGCCGACGCGCCGCGACCACCTGATCGGCTTGCAGCCACAAGCGCTGGTCGATGCACTGGCGCCAATCGGCAGCCGCGAATACTCCATCGCCTCGATCGCCAGCGATGGTGTGCTGGAGCTGATCGTGCGCCAGGAACGCCACCCAGACGGCAGCCTTGGCTTGGGCTCTGGCTGGCTGACCGAATACCTGCCAATGAATGGCACCCTGAGCCTGCGCCTGCGGCGTAACAGTGGCTTCCATCTGCCTGAGGCTACTGCGCCGATGATCCTGATCGGCAACGGTACTGGCCTGGCGGGCCTTCGCAGCCTGTTGCGCGCCAGGGTCAATGCCGGTGAGCAGCGCAACTGGCTGCTGTTCGGTGAGCGTAACCGGGCGCATGACTTGCTGTGTGGCGATGAGCTGCACGCTTGGCTGGACAACGGCGACCTGGCACGGCTGGACCTGGCGTTCTCACGCGATCAGGCTGAGAAGGTGTATGTGCAGGACGTGATGCTGGAGCAGGCCGAGGACTTCAAGCGCTGGGTGGCCGACGGGGCTTGCGTGTATGTCTGCGGCAGCCTGCAAGGCATGGCAGCGGGGGTGGATGCGGCGCTCAAAGGCATGCTGGGTGAAGCTGCTGTACAGCAGTTGATCGAGGATGGGCGGTATCGGCGGGATGTGTATTGATCGGTGTGTAGGAGCGGGTTTACCCGCGAATACGGTGGCGGCGGCAACGGTGAACGGCCGGTGGAAATTGGCCAGCAGGGCCGGCCTCTTCGCGGGTGAACCCGCTCCTACGGCGGCCTTTCCCCAACCACCGATACGTGTGTAGGAGCGGGTTTACCCGCGAATACGGTGGCGGTGGCAACGGTGAACGGCGGGTGGAAATT